>JACAEP010000337.1 GCA_013388795.1 Chloroflexota bacterium
CGCAACTCGAATAATAGGAATTGTAGTTTTATTGATTGGTGGTTACTTGGTTGTAAAGTAGAACGAGAAACTCATATAACTTTTTTTGAAGCAGTGAACCAAACCAAAAATTAAAGGTCAAAATATTGTCTGCCTTTCAAATGCCAGCGAGTCTTGCGTTCATCCAGCGCCCAACAAAGCGTGCAGCCGACTGGTGGGATTCTGCACCGTTTTCAAGCATTTTTCTGGCTTCGAGCTTTTCCTGCTCCCAAGCCGAATCCCAGCCCGCCCACCAGCGGCTAACGCAAACCGTTCGGCGGCTGGTCACAGCAATTAAGAAAATATGATGAAGGGTTATAATCGGGCTATGGCTAAAAACCTTCAAATATTTGAGAAAGATACCGATAAAGTAATTCTTGGGGACGCAATTGAAGCACTTTCTACCGTTCCTAGCGAATCGGTGGATTTGATTTTTGCTGACCCACCTTACAATATCGGAAAAAACTTTAATGGGCTAAAAGATAAATGGGAATCGGATGAAGAATATCTTAAGTGGTGTTATCAGTGGCTTGACCTGTGCGTAAAAAAACTTAAACCCAATGGAAGTTTTTATGTTATGACTTCTACACAGGCAATGCCATATTTTGATATATATCTCCGAAACAAACTAAATATCTTGTCAAGAATTGTTTGGCATTATGACAGTTCTGGAGTTCAAGCCAAAAATTATTATGGTTCGATGTATGAGCCAATTCTATTTTGCGTCAAAGATAAAGATAATTACACTTTTAACGCTCAAGATATTCTCGTAGAAGCGAAAACAGGCGCAAAGAGAAAATTAGTAGATTATAGAAAGGCTGTTCCAACGGTCTACAATTCCGAAAAAGTCCCTGGAAATGTTTGGGAAATGCCAAGAGTACGATACAGAATGGATGAATACGAAAATCATCCAACTCAAAAACCTATTGCCTTATTAGAGCGGGTAATCCTTGCGAGTTCTAATAAAGGTGATTTGGTTCTTGACCCCTTTTCAGGCACTTTCACTACTTCGTTTGTGGCAAAACGATTAGGCAGAAAATCAATCGGCATCGAAATAAATGAAGATTATGTAAAAATTGGGCTTCGCCGCTTGCAAATTCTTTCATCATACAACGGGCAAGAATTACGACGTGAGCCTAGAACCTACGAAAAAATATCACCATCCCAACAATCACTGAAACTTTTTGAGTAACTTTTATGGAACATGAATTTACACCGCAGATTTTCCAAATCTTACAAGATTCCTTTGGCGATGATGGAACAGCAATTTATGAACGTAGCCCATTGTTGCAATATTTGAATGTAAAAACTCGTTCAGCATCAAGGGGTTCAAAGTCGCGTGGTAGTTTTGCCAATATATATGCCGTCTATGTGCTTGTTGAAGATTACCTCAAAAACAACTTTGATAAGAAAAAGAATTACGATGAATACGAAGGGGCGAGATTTACAGATTTACTTGCAAGACAAAGGCAATTGCCATTTGGGAGCAAATTACAAAATCATGCTCTCAACAGCCGCATGAATGAAGAATTTAAGAAGTATTTTCCGCAAGTGGAATTTGTGCCAATTATGCGAGACGTGCAAACAAATCGCTATTGGATAAATGAAAATTTACTCAAAATTACCGACAAGCGTAAAACTGTAAACATTGCCAGTACGGTGATGGCAATTATTGACCAATATATTTCAACCAAGCAAAGCGCATTTAGAACATTTATCGAAACTTGCGAAAGACTTCAAGCAATAGCGGATGAAAACGATTCGGCTGTTTCGGAATTTATCGCAGGCTTACTTTCGCCAAATTCTGACGCAAGAATTTTTGAAATCGTCAGTTATGCCATTTTGCGATATTACTATTACGACCAAGTGGTTTATTTTGGATTTGACCTTGACAACATTCAGGAAGAAAATCTCTTGTTATACAAGACGGGCAGAACCAATGCAAACGATGGTGGCATTGATTTTGTAATGCGTCCTTTGGGAAGGTTTTTCCAAGTTACAGAAACACTGGATGTCAAAAAATATTTTCTCGACATAGACAAAATTGAACATTTCCCTATTTCCTTTGTTATAAAATCAGATGAAACGGTGGAATTGCTCTTATCTCGTTTACAAGATGGAGCAAAAAAGCAATACGGAATTAAATCCATAGTTGAAAAATACATGAATTGCATTGAAGAAGTAATCAATATCCCGCTTTTACTTGAAAGATTTGAAACCGCAAAAACTCAAGGTCACTTAAGAAACATGCTCGATGAAATTGTGTCTCAAAGTAAAGTTGAGTTTAATTTCAACGATTTAGAGTCTGAATAAAACGCCGCCGAACAAAGCGTGCACCTGACGTGTGGGATTCTGCGGCATTTTCAGGCATTTTCCTCGCTTCGAGTTTTTCCTGCTTCCAAGCAGAATCCACGCCCGCCCACCAGCGGCTAACGCAAACCGTTGGCACGCCCCTTGCACAACAAAGTAAATCTTTTGGGAGATAGAATCTGAATATGGCAGTAGCAAATGAAAAACAAGGTTGTTTGAGCGTCATCTTTCCGTTTTTGAAACGCTCGCAAAAAGAAACAACATCGAATGCACTTCCGTATCGTCTGCGTGATGATTTTCTTTCTCCAGCAGAATTTTCGTTTTATAAAGTTCTCTTCTCTCTCGTTGGTACACGATTGACAATTCAGTCAAAAGTAAGATTAGCGGATGTTTTCTTTGTGGCTCGTCCCAACGAAAATGTCGCCTACTTCAATAGAATTGCTCAAAAGCATTTAGATTTTCTGGTTTGCGATTCGGTCACAATGAAGCCTTTGTTCGGTGTTGAGTTAGATGACTCCAGCCATAAGCGAAATGACAGGCAAGAGCGTGATGAATTTGTAGAAAGCGTTTGCAAAGTCGCTGGTTTGCCATTGTTGCGGTTGCCAGTTCAGAGAGAGTACAATTCCAGAGAAATTGCGGCTCAAATAGCGCCATTTGTAAGCGATAAAATTAGTGCATCTGCTTCGCCACAGCCAGAAGTAAATAAGCAAGTTAGTTCAGTTCCAGTTTGTCCCAAATGCGGTATTCCGATGGTTTTGCGAACAGTGGC
>JACAEP010000181.1 GCA_013388795.1 Chloroflexota bacterium
CTGGTCACCCGCGTGAGAAGCGGCGGTTACGGTTTTACCGTGAAGAAAAATATTCTGTATGCTTATCTTCCCATTGAGTTGGCAGTGAAGGGCAACCGTTTTACCATTGAATTGATCGAGGGCAATCTCGAAGCGGAAGTGACTGCCAATGTGCTGTACGATCCAAAAGGCGAGAAACTGAAGGCGTGAAAACCTTTTTAACCACGAAAGACACAAAGGAAATGCATCTTAAAGGTTTTAACCTTGGTGTACTTCATGTCCTTTGTGTTTGATTGTTATGGCAAAGAAAAAACTTTCTCCCCCCGCTTACGTTGGTTTCGGCATGTTGACGCCGGTCTATATCATGTCATTGGATCAACTGCCGAAGTTGAATACGGGCGCCATTGTGCATCAGGTCAGCGATTATGTGTATGATGATGCTGCCATCATTGCCTGCAATCTCAGCCAGTGGGATGTGCCTTCTGCAATGATCGGGACGGCAGTAGGCAAAGATTTGCTTGGGAAATACGTCGCGGATAAGTTGAAGGAGCTTGGCGTCCAAGGTGAAGTGCGCGTCACAGACAAGTACAAGACGCCTCTGGAAGTGAACGTCTCAGATAAAAAGGGCGCGCGCACCTATTTCTGGCAGCGTTCCAAAAAGATTTTAGATACGCTGGATAGTGCGGATCTGTCCTTGATCCATACTGCGAAATTGTTGTATGTGGATTGGTATGATGGCGATCCCATTATCCGCGCGATGGAAGAAGCGAAACGCCATCATGTGCCTGTATTTTTGAATTTTGAGCACGGGCATAAAAACTCAGACTTGCTTAAAAAATACGCGGGCATGGTCACCATCTGCCAGGCGGTGACCGATGCGGCTCAGATTGGCAAGCGGCAAGCCATGTTAGGCACTGCCCGCAAACTGATCAAAGCGGGCATTCAAACAGCCATCATCACCATGGCGAGCCAGGGGTGTATGGTGGTGCAAGGCGAGGAGATCATCCGGGCATACGCGCCAAAGGTTAACGCCGTGGATGCTTCCGGCGCTGGCGCCACCTTTTCTTCCGGGTATATTTATGGATATTTGAATCGCTGGAGTTTGGAAGACACGGTCCGGTTTGCGATTGCTGCCGCCTCTCTCAAAGTAACCCGCTCGGGCTTGCAGATGTTCCCTGTGCCTGAGATTAAGGGATTGGCTCGCTTAATTCGCATCGAGCGCATGGTCTATCGCGGCGATCAATTCCATACCATCCGCAAACTGTTGACCCTGCCTGAGAACAACTTGCTGGTAAATAACAGGCTGGTAAAAGAGAGTAAGAGATTGGCGCAAAAAATTCTGCCAAAGAAAAAAATGGAACGAAAAAAGATCAAACGCTCATTGGTTGAATAATCTATCAGACAAGGATGCGAGTCATGACATTTGCCGCTCTGCTTACACAAGATCAGGTTGAACGAATTCACGATGCTTCATTGGAGATCCTCGAGGATGTTGGGCTCAAGGTGCGCTTTCAACCGGCGCGTGAACTCTTCAAAAAACATGGTTGCAGTGTCGAAGGGGAACGAGTCCGCTTCCCCCGCGCCGTGGTCGAAAAATATCGCAAATCCGCTCCACCCACATTCACCTTCCACGGACGCGACCCGAAATTTGATAAAACGATCCCACAGGATAGCCCGGTCATTGTTACAGCGAGTTCCGCGCCCGATATTATAGACCCAGCCACCGGCAAGGAAAGACGCGCCGAGTCCCGTGATATTGCCCAGATCGCGCACCTCATACATGAACTGCCAGGGTACGACGTCTTCTCCATTTCCACATTGGCAGATGACGCCCCTGCGGATCAATTCACAATCTCGCGCCTGTATCCTGCCCTCAAATATTGTCTCAAGCCGTTGCGGGTTACCACCACGAACATGAAGGATACAATGAGCGTCATCGAGATGGCGTATCTCGTGGCCGGCGGGGAAGAAGCGTACAAGGAACATCCCTTCCTCACGCATCACTACTGCCCGGTGGTTTCGCCGCTGACGATGGACCATCTCTCGACCGAGAACGTGATGTTCTTTGCGCAACAGGGTTTGCCCGTCTACCCAACCATCGTGCCGAACGCCGGACTCACTTCGCCCATGTCGATGGCGGGGACTCTCGTTCAGGGCAACGCGGAATTTCTCTCGGCGTTAATGCTGATGCAAATGACAAAGGAAGGCACGCCAACCATCTATGCCACGCTTGGCACGGTTGCTGATATGCGTTCGGGCGCGTACACATCCGGCGCCATCGAATGCGGCATGTTGCACATGGCATTTGCGCAAATGGCGCGTTTTTATAATGTGCCGGCGGGCGGCTATGTGGGTCTCACCAATTCCAAATTGAATGACGCGCAATCGGGATATGAGACGGGCATGTCTGGCATTGCCGGTTTGCTCGGCGGCATGGACATGTTCAACATCGGCGGTTTGATAGACGCGCTCAAAACATTTGACTTCGGCAAAGCCGTTATTGACGATGAAATAGCGCAAATGATGAAGCGCATGAAACGCGGCGTTTCATTCAACGATGATGACTTGGGCATTGATCTCATCAAACAGATCGGACCCGGCGGCTCGTTCATCACTGCCAAGCACACCACCAGCCGCATGAAAACCGAAGCCGTAATGACCAGGATCGCCGACCGCGATGCCCGCTCCATTTGGGAGAAAAAAGGCGCGACGGATACGTACGCCAAAGCAATGGCAAAAGCCAAAGATATTATGACGAAGAACACCGCGCCTCTCATCTCCCCCGAAGTTGCTTCAGCGCTTCGGGCAAAATTCCCCGGTCTGGTCTCGGGCGAATTAATGCCGTTCGAGTAATCTTCAAAAAACATATTTCTGCTTAAGCCGCTGTCTTCGGCGGCTTTTTGCTTTCATACCATTATCAACGGATGATGTATTTTTTAAGATTATTAAAGATATATTTGCTTTCCTTAATCTGTTATTAGCAAATCATAAACCCCCCATTAAATTCTCCTTTGTATCATAGTTCAGTATTACATAAACCCAACAAGGAGAAAATATGTTGAAGAGAGTTACATTTCAGGTGGTTGCGCTTTTGGTTGCCGCCACCCTCGTGTTGAGCGCCTGCGGTGGACCGGCTGCCTCAACCAGCAATGTGGACTGGAACACCATGGCCTCCGCTGAAGAAGGCGGCGGCATGGAGGCCCTGATCGCCGCTGCTCAGGCGGAAGGCGAATTAAACGTCATCACCCTGCCGCGCGACTGGTGCAACTATGGTGAGATGATGGACACCTTCTCTGCCAAGTACAACATCAAAGTCAATTCGCTCCTGCCCGATGGTGGTTCCGCCGATGAAATTCAGGAGATCATTGACAACAAGGAAACCAAAGGTCCCCAGTCTCCCGATGTGATTGACGTGGGTCCCGCTTATGGTCCTCTCGCCAAGGAGCAGGGCTTGGTGGCTCCTTACAAAGTCGAAACCTGGGATACGATTTCCGGACCCAAAGACTCGGATGGTTACTATTTCATTGACTATAGCGGTGTGATGGTGCTCGAAGTCAACAGCGACGTGGTCACTGACATCCCCACCTCCTTTGCCGACCTCAATGATGAAAAATATGCTGGTCAGGTGGCTCTCGCTGGCGATCCCCGCGCTTCCAATCAGGCGGCTCAGTCTGTGTATGCGGCTGCGCTTGCCAACGGTGGCGACCTCGATAACATCCAACCCGGCTTGGAATTCTTCAAGGAACTGAACGAGAAGGGTATCCTGCTCCCGCTCATCGCCGACTCCGGTCCGATTGCCAAGGGCGAAACCCCCATCACCTTCCAGTGGAATTACCTTGCCGCCGCCAACAAGGATAACTTTGCCGGCAACCCCAACATCGAAATTGTGTACCCGACCGATGTCAACTGGGGCGGTTACTACTATCAGGCTATTAGCGCCTACGCTCCTCATCCCGCTGCCGCCCGCCTCTGGGAAGAATTCCTCTATTCCGATGAAGGTCACTTGATCTGGATGGAAGGCTACTGCGCTCCCGCCCGCCTCGCCGACATGCTCGAACGCGGCGTGGTTCCTGCCGAACTCCAGGCGAAACTGCCCGATCCTGCGCTTATCGCTTCCTCTATTGTTCCTTCCGCCGACCAGCTCAGCGCCGCCCGCGAACTCATCAAGAACGAGTGGGATAACGTCGTTGGTCTCGACATCAAGTAACCCAATTTAGAAATTTCTATCACGTGACCCAGTCAATGCGTTGGCTGGGTCGCGCCTTCGCTTATGGACAAAACACTCACATCCCCCGCAGTTCCCGCGAGAAAAAGCGTTTGGCGGCGCCTCTCCGAATCGAACTGGATCGGGTTGGTTCCCTTTTTCGCTTTTATTTTTTTCTTTCTTTTGCTTCCCTCTACCAACCTGCTTTTCAAGTCGTTTCAAGATTTCAACGGGAACTTCACCCTCAGCAATTATGGCGTCATGCAAAACCCGTACGTCATCAAGGCGTACAGCGTCAGTTTGCAGGTCAGTGTCATCACTTCGCTGGTGGGCGGCGTGTTCGGATTTTTCGTCGCTTACGCCATTACGCTTGGCAACACGCCCAAATGGATGAGAAACTTCCTGATGACCTTTTCGGGTCTTGCCGCGAACTTTGGCGGGGTGCCGCTGGCGTTTTCCTACATCGCCACCCTCGGGCGGACGGGCTTTGTCACCGCCATCCTCAAATCCATTTGCTATCCCGACGCAACCGGCGCGCAAGTCTGCCCGTTTAACCCCTACGATAATGGCTTCAACCTATATAGCATGACCGGGCTGGTGCTGGCGTACACCTATTTTCAATTTCCGCTCATGGTGCTCACCATCACCCCCGCGCTCGAAGGTCTGCGAAAAGAATGGCGCGAAGCCTCGGCGAATCTTGGCGCGAACTCATGGCAATACTGGCAGGATGTGGCGCTGCCCATCCTCACGCCTTCCATTCTCGGCGCAACCCTGCTTTTGTTTGGCAGCGCCTTCGGAGCCTACGCCACCGCCTATGCCTTGACCGGCGGCAGCATTTACCTGATTACGATTGTGATCGCCCAGCAAATTCGCGGCGACGTGTTGAACAATCCCTACGAAGGCTATGCCCTTGCCGTGGGCATGATCGTCATTATGGGCGTCACCATTCTGTTGTATAACGCATTGCAGCGGCGCACATCAAGGTGGTTGAAATCATGAAGAAGCCACGTTTCGATCTCTGGTCTATCTTTTGGGCGATCCTCGCCTTGTTGTATTTTTTCATCCCGCTCTACGGCACGCTCGATTTTTCC
>JACAEP010000282.1 GCA_013388795.1 Chloroflexota bacterium
AATCTCAAGACTTCGTGACCAGTGATTAAATTCCGCGTCTGGTTTGGGCATGAAGGCGGGGTCAGGCTCGATGCCGCCGCGTGGGAAGATCAGCAACGCGCCGCCGCTTTTCAAATGCCGGATCGCATTGCGGACGGTTTGCATTCGCCCAAATGTATTCTTAACTGGCGGCGAAAAGATGGCGCACGAACTGACATGCGGCACGAATTGATACGGCGGAATCTCGCCGATGATGATCTTGAAATCATTGCGGGGCACACACGCCGTAATGACTATGCCGTCATACGAGGCGGGATGATTCGAGGCGATGATGAGCGAACCCGTCTGCGGAATTAACTCCGCGCCGCTGACATCGAAGCCGGTGACGAAATGTTTCAGCAGCCATCTTGCGCCCTGCATCGAGCCGTGTTCTTCTATTTCACGATCCAAGCCGAGAACCCTATCGGCAAAACGCAGGGTGGATTTTTCAAAGAAGAAGCGGATGAGGAATTGCGTCAAGTGGTTGTTCGGCAGCCCCATGGCGCGGATGATCTCGTTAATGAAAGACGTGTTAAGGGGAAGAAGTCGGTTGTCCATAATCTACAAAGTGACAGTCATCTTTAAGAGTGACTGTCACTTAAGTCTTAAGTGGTTTAAAGTAACGAAGTTTTTTCCAACTCCGCATCGAATTGTTGAAGTTCCGCTTGTTCGGTTCGCAGGGCTTCCAACAACGGCGGGACTTTGGCTTTTGCCTGCTTCGCGTCGCGTCCTTTCAGGCTGGCAATGCCTGTCATGACGCTGTCCACGGCATTGTTGGCGCCGGTCAGTTGCGCCTCGAAGCGGGAGAGTAACGTCCCTACGTGTTTTATCTGTGTCTTGCGCGCCTGCAACGATTTGAGCGCCTCTTCATATTCTCTTTTTTCGTTGGCGTTTGCGGCAGCGGCGATGTTCTTTTCCATGCTGGCAATGTCATCGTCGAAACTGCTGGCTGCCAGTTGCTGCACAGAAAAATTATTATCCAGCGCGGTCATGTTCAGGCAAAGTTGATAGGCGTGTTCGGTCAGTTCGTCGAGCGCGTCTTGCACGGGTTGGACGTTGCGCCGAAACGCGGGCGAGACTCCCTGCAAAGAATTGAAGATCGAAATGCGCGCGCGGTCCAGGCGGTCAAACCGATTTTGAAAACGCTGCGCCAGCGGTTCGCGTGATTGGCGGGAGAAGGTCATTCTTAAGCCGGGGTCGCGCGCCACGGCAATGACCATGATGAGCCAGAAGACCAATCCCACAGGAGCCAGCCACCAGGCAGAACACAACCCGGCGGCCGCCGTCAGCGCCAGCATGGACAGGTTAAGTGGATGCAGCAACGAGGAGAGAAGAGGCGGGCGGTTGTTCATGGGTTAGAAGAAGGTCGCGATCTCGTCGTAAATTTTTTGAATCGTTTCCGTCGAACTGTCGTATTGTTTGCCGCCGCTTGGCTCGGCGATCTGTTTGAGAATATCCGCATCGGCATCATCACCGAAAGCGATGGTGAAAACCTTGATGGCATTGCCGCCTTCTTCTTCCGAAGCTTGAATTTGACGAATGACTTCATCCAATGTCGCAACGGAGACAGTGTCTTCGCCGTCGCTCAAGACCACAATCGCGCGGATATGATTCGGGTCGCCTTCGGCTTGCAGGTCTTGATAAGCTTTTAGTGTTGCGTCGTATAGACTTGTATTGTTTTGTTCAAAGATGCCCGAAACACTATCCACCACCTGCTGGCGTTTATCGCCAATGGGAGTTAATGGCGTGAGATTTGTGATCTGGTCATTGAACAGGTCAATGCGCAGACGGTCGCGGTCATCGAGCTTTTGAACGAATTGAATCAAACTCGACCGCGCTGTGCTGATCTTGTCGCCGCGCATACTGCCGGAGATGTCCATCACCACGATCAAATCTACAGGCTTCTTGGTGGTGCGCCACAAATTTTCAATGCCGGTGATGACGGATGCGCTCGGTATTTCGAGAATGGTCTGCGGCTGCGAAACGTCCACGCCATGTTCGGCATCGAGCGGAGCCGTGAGCGGAATGGATGGGTCGGCGGGGCGGAAGCCATATTTCAAGGCTTCTAATTGTTGTGGCTTATCCAATAGAAAAGTTTCAAATAATTCTGCGGCTTCTTTTTGTTCGGGCGTTACCCAGGGCGCGTTCAATACCGCGTACGGGTTGTTCGTCCAGAACGTGCCTTCCTTGGGGTAAATTGCCACCACCGGAACCTGCGACGATGTGCTGCCGATGCGTTTGGTCTCTTGCGCCACAATTAAGTTTTCATAGATCACTGCCGCACTCAAGTACGAAGGTCCGCGCTCGAACATGCGCTCGGCAAAGAAGCCGGTGCTTGTGCCGTAATGAATGATGCTGCTTTCCACGCCGGTCATGAATTCGATCAGTTCGGGCGACTGTAAATCCGCTTCGGTCAATCCGCGCTGTTTCCCCAGCCCGGCATACGTCTCCGCGATGATGGAAGTGATGCCGCTGTTGCTGTAAGCTGGATGAGTGTGACCGAATTTGAATTTGCCCCATTCGGGGTATCCGTATGCCGCCCAGCCTTCTTCCGATGCTGCGAGCAAAGAAATATCTTCCCAGCCAATGGCTTTATCGGGCCAGCCGAGCGCCTGCGCCATCGGTCGCCACATGGCAATGACAACGGGACTTAACACCAGATCATTTGGTGTGCCAACCACAAGATCATCGGCATGATTCTTTTTCCATTCGGCATTGGCGACGGGGATGTAAATTGAAGAGGCGGGACTCCAGACGGTGGGTTGGAGCGTGCCGTCAAGGATGCCGCGCACCGCCTCAATCGACCCGATGGCGGTTGCCTCCACTACGATCGTTTTCCCATCTGCTGTCTGGTTCCGCGCTTCGTTGAATTGCTCAACGAGCGGTTCCAGCCATTCCTTTTTCTCTGAGCCATACGCAATGCTGACAATGACTTGTTCACCGGGAATGAATTGCTCCACCGCGCTGCACGCGCTGAGAATGAGCGAAAGGATAGTGAAAATGGATAAAATTTTGAGTTTCATTTTTTCTCTTTTTGGATTCCCGAAGTTCTACTTCGGGAATGCGCAAGTAGAACTTGCGCGCTCCACTATATTTATCTACTTACGTTCCTCGACCAAAAATCTCTCAGGGTGTTCAACACATTCCCCGCAGGGATTTCCACATCGGGCAGGTTGGAGAGATCAGCGCGAAAGCCGTTGGCGGCATAGCGGTCGAAGGGGGAGCCGGTTTGTTCGAGGGGGATGGCGGCATCCACGGGGCGGAAACCGTATTTGAGCAGCGCCAGTTGTTGGGCGGGCTCACTGGTTAGGTAATTTATAAATAATGTGGCGGCTTCGGTTTGTTGCGGCGTGACCCAATCGGTACTTAAGATGCAGAAGGGATGGTCGCTCCATAACAGCGCGGGCGGATAGTACACGCGCAGTTCGCCATAGCGTCCCACGGCGTTTTCGGCTTGCTCAATGGCAGTGGATTCGTATACAGCCACAATGTCGAAGGTGCTGGGTCCGTAGACCACCATCTTCTCCATTAACGGACCGGTGCTGTATTCAAACGTGCCAATCGAAGATTCGGTTTCGAGGAACCATTGCTGGTATTCGGTATTCGAGAGAATGTCCGACGCGCTCAGGTTGGAGGTCTTGCCATAGTAGCCGTAGGTCATCAGCAGCGTGGTCATGTATCCGCTGTTGGATTTGAGCGGGTCGGAGTGTCCGAATTTAACATAGCCCCACTCAGGATGATTCAGCGCCGCCCAACCTTGCGGGTCGATCAGTGTGTTGTGCAGATCTTTCCACAAAGACTTACCCGGCTGTGTGCCCCACAACACGTCGGCGCGTTCTTTCCATGCTACCAACACTAGCGGAGTGGTAACAACGGGACGGCACGAGGTCTGGTCGGCGGGGTTAACTATCGGGTTGCCGAATTTCACAGTCGAAGAATCAACCATCGCCGCGATCTGAAGCGAACTGGCGGGGCTGACGATGACCGGCTGACGAGTCCCATCCAGCACGGCGGCGTTAATTTCCCACGATCCCATTTTTTCTAATTCGATCTGAACCGGGTGCCCATCCACTGTTGGATTGGTGGCTTCAAAGTCGGTGATGACTTCGTTCAGCCAGGCTTCTTTTTCGGTGGAGTACAAGACCGAAACCACCACCGGCTCTGGCGGCGGCAGGATCAGTTCGCGCACGGGCGCGTATGCTATTGAACGAAAAGAGGGAAACAGCAGGGCAGCGGCGAAAACCCCTATTGCTGCTAAAAGGTATAGAACGGCTAAAAACCAGTTAATGCGAGGGGTGTACATGAATAATTTACCAAAGGTAACTATACACCATGACGAAACCGCATCAGTTAATGGATTGTTAACTTGAGGCGCTTAACATGCCAGATATGTGTTTTTCTTTTTATTCACCGATAATTTTTATTAAGACTCTTTTTCTTCTTCTTCCATCGAATTCTCCGTAGAAGATCTGTTCCCACGTGCCGAAATCAAGCTGACTGTTTGTAACCGCCACGACCACTTCGCGCCCCATCACCTGGCGTTTCATGTGCGCATCGGCATTATCTTCACCGGTGTCGTTATGCCTGTATCCGTTGATTGGTTCATGCGGGGCAAGTTTTTCAAGCCATTTTTCGTAGTCGTGATGCAGCCCGCTTTCGTCGTCGTTGATGAAGACCGAAGCGGTGATGTGCATGGCGTTCACCAGGCACATGCCTTCTTTGATTCCGCTTTCGCGCACCGCTTCTTCCACTTGCGGGGTGATGTTCACGAATCCGCGCCGCGAGGGGATGTTGAACCAGAGTTCTTTGCGATAGGATTTCATATCGAATCTCTTGAATTGAATTTTTATGAATTCTACATGACTCTTCCTGATTGCGGTAGTTTGGAATGGGGTAGCAAAAACATGAAGCCGGAAGGCTCACCTGTGCGGCCCTCCGGCTTTTGAAAAGAGGAGAAATGAAGAGATGGCGATTATTTGACAACCAGCTTGCCAACCATGCCCGCCTCAAGGTGACCGGGCACGTTGCAAACCACGGCGTATTCACCGGCTTCATCGATCTTGAAGGCGAATTCGCCGCTTTCTCCGGCGGCGAGCTTGGCATTAAGGATGACATCTTCCGGCTTGATATCTGCGCCAGAGGTGTATACCGCACCCTGCTTAAGGATGATGAAGTTGTGCTCAACTGCGCCGCTGTTGGTTAGTTTCAGGGTTACTTCGGCGCCGGCGGGCGCTTCAAAGTTGGTAGGGGTGAACATCAGATCGGTCATTTCGGCTGAAATTTCTGCAGTGGTTCCCTCGCTGCCACCGCAGGCAGCGAGGAGTGTGGCAAATATAATAAGTAGAAGGGATTTCCGGAACATTTGGGGGTCTCCAATTGAAAGTGAAATTCAGTACATACTAACAAAGATATTGTACGCAAATTCACAATAATTTCAACCCAAAAAGTCCAATTTTTGACTAGAGTTAGATTATAAAATCTGGACAAGTCCCAACGTTAAACGAAATCTATTTTGCAGGGAGAGTTGTTATGGGTTTTTCCTGTAATACTCAAACCACTTTTCTTCCAACGGCTGCCACTCGTCGCTCTGATCGGCGCGTTCCTCCCAGTTTTCCTTGCCGCTCCACTCTTCGACCTGAATGGCATAGACCGAGGTGGCGCGCAGTTCCTTTTCGGTGATCTCGCGGTATTGTTGACCGGCTTTTAGTTCTGAAAAATATTTACCGATCAACCCATACAACAACCTACGCGCTTCATCCGTATCGGTTACAAGCCGCGCAGCCCCGAAGACAATTACACTGCGATATTGCAGCGAAAATTCCAACGCCACATTCGAAGGCAGCATTTGACCCAACACACTCGCCTCCAAACAGACTTTGGGATTGCGCTCGATATTCGAGCGGATTCTCCCCGCGATATTGGAGTGAAAAACGATCTGATGATGGGCTTCGTCATACCAAAACGTGGTCGGGTTGATGAAAGCCTGTCCATCGACCGATGTGGCAATATGCCCGACTTTCACTGTTTTAAGAAATTCGCGGATCCAGGCATCGTCTTTGGTGAGATGCGGGCGTCGTTGGAACGCGGTTGGGTTTTGGCGAATGTATTCTCTTGGCATGTTTATGCCTTATCGATCATCCACCAGCAGGTGAAGATACCATCTCCACTGGGCCCAATATCCCAGCCCTGTGCCAGCCAAAACAAGCAGCCATGTTATCCGTGTGCTGACGCCAAAAAACGAAAGCAGGAAGTATGTCCCCGCGCCAGTCGTTAATGCGCTAAGCATAGCGACTTCGACTGCAATCAGATTGGCGATGCTGTTTGGTTTGTTGGTGGGCGGAATGACCTTTGTGCGCCATTTGAAGGCCGGTTCGATCTCAGGGTGATGCCTGATATAAAACTCCTTGAGCTGATTCATCGCCTCAGCCGATTCATGCCATGCTGCGCGCAGACGGGCAAGCTGGGCGATTGTCAGCGCGCCCATGGCGGTTAGTATAGCGAACAAGATGCTGAACGCAATGGAAATGACGGATTGCCCTGCGCTGAATCCTGTTCCCAAAATTGCGGCTACAAAAGAACCGACTGTGACAAGATAAAACGAAGTCACTCGCGAACGATCTTCATTGGCTTGAAAGGCGGTTTGGGTAATGTAATTAAATTCTTCCTTTAGTATTTCGTCGGGGTTGAGGTTGGGTTTGCGGGCCATGCGGTCTCCTTGTTGAAGATGTCTTTATTATCGCATGACTTTGCCTTTGGCGCAAAAAAAGGCGGACGTGAACAACGTCCGCCAATCTCTATTTTCTATTCTCTATAACGTTGTCGCCCATTCGCCCTGACGCATCACTGGCTCGCGATTGCCGTCTTTGGTGATACCGTCAATGTCTATTTGCGGAGAGCCGATCATAAAGTCTACGTGGTTGAGGCTGACGTTGCCGCCGGCGGCGATGAATTCGTTGTCGTTCAGTTCAGTCCCTCCGGTGAGGGTGAAGCGGTAGGCGCGTCCAATGGCGATGTGGCAGGAGGCGTTTTCGTCGAAGAGGGTGTTGTAAAAGAGATGTCCGCGTTTGCCAATGGGAGACGAGGCGGGCACAAGGGCAACTTCGCCGAGGCGCTGCGAACCTTCGTCGGTATCCACCAGTTTTTGCAGGGCGGCTTCGCCTTTCTTGGCAGTAACCTTGACGATGCGCCCGTTCTCAAAGTAGACCTGAAAATCTTCGATCAAGGTGCCGCCATAGGAAAGCGGGAAGGTGGCGGAAATGACGCCGTCGGCGCGATTGCGGTCTGGCAGGGTAAAGACTTCTTCGGTGGGCATGTTGGCGGTAAAGGCCACGCCGTTTTGTGCCATGGATTGAGCGCTGATCCAGAGATGCCCGCTGGGGAGACCAAGGGTAAAGTCGGTGCCGGGTCCTTTGCCCTCAAGGGGCGCTGCGCGATAATGCAGGGCTGTATATTGCTTGGCTTGCAAATACAAAGCGCGTTCACGCAGGGAGGCGATGTGTTTATTCCAGGCTTCGATGGGATCAGGTTGGTCGATGCGGGTTGTCTCGAAGATGGCTTTCCATAGATTTTCCTGTGCTTGTTCTACAGAAAGGTCGGGGAAGATCTTTTTTGCCCAGGCGTCACCTGCGGCGGCAACCACACACCAGTTGATGGCGTTGGTAGTGACCTTCTCGCTGATGGGACTCCAGTTTTCGAGGTGAGACCGCTGCAGGCGGCCGACCAACTCCGGGTCGAGCCCCCCTAACAGGTCGGGGTTTGCGCCGCCGATGGAGAGCAGGGCGTCGCCGTTTTCGATCATGTCTTTAATGGCGTGAATCTGCCACTTGGGATAAATATCGAACGAATCTTTGGGGGCATGTTGAATGCGGAGGCGCAGCATTTCTTCGTCGGCAAAGATGGCTTCGACATATTTTGCGCCAGCGCCATACGCGGCTTTTGAGATTTCACGCACGAGCGGGGCGAATTGATGCGGCACGCCACGCGTGCCGGCCGCTGTAATGATCAGCCGCTGCCCGGCGCGAAGATTCAACCCAACTTTGACGATGGCTTCGGCGTATTTTTCCAGCATTTGTTGGTGGGGCTGTTCAGGCATGTTTCCTCGACAAGGGAATGAAAACCTTTGTAAGTATAGCACGCGCACATCGTTTTGGGGTTGCGATTGGATGATAAAACGACGCGCCTGTGCCGGTTGGGGTGTTATATACTTGGGTTGACCTTTTGGTCGGCCAATCCCTTACAGGAGTCCCGCATGCTTATCATCGAAAAAGTGGATACCGAGAATAAAAAGCAGGTTCGGCGATTTGTGGAACTGCCTTTTCGCATCTATGCGGACTGTCCGCAATGGGTGCCGCCCTTGAATGTGGATGCCTACAACCAGTTGAACCGTAGAAAGCACCCCTTTCATGAACATTCGGACGTGGAGTTTTTTCTCGCCGTGCGGGAAGGGCGCGATGTGGGACGCATTGCCGTGATTGAGAATAAGCCGTACAACCAATATCATCACAAGAAGACGGCAAATTTCTATTTGTTCGAGTGTGAAAATGACCCAGAGGCCGCCCGGTTTTTATTTGAGACCGCGTTTGAATGGGCAGGGGCGCGCGGTTTGAATATGATGATCGGACCAAAGGGAATGGGTCCGTTGGATGGATATGGGGCGCTGGTTTTCGGACACGAACACCGTCAGACCATGACCATGCTCAATTACAACCATGCCTACTACCAGTCATTGATCGAGGCGATGGGATTTGTAAAAGAAGTAGATTTTGTCTCATGTTATTTGCCCGCAGACAAGTTCGAGATCCCTGAGCGGGTCCGGCGCATTACCAAGCGTGTTATGGAGCGCGGACATTTGGCAATTAAGACCTTTAAGAACAAAAAGGACTTATTGAGTTGGGCAGGCCGTATTGGAACCGCCTACAACAATGCCTTTGTAAAAAATTGGGAGTATTATCCATTGACCCAGCGCGAGATTGATTTTGTCGTTGAAAATATCATGACGATTGCCGACCATCGCTTGATCAAGATCGTGACGCATGATGAAGATGTCGTTGGTTTTTTGTTCGCTTTTCATGATGTTTCGGCGGCCATGCAGCGCGCGAAAGGACGGCTCTTTCCGTTTGGCTTGCTTGATATTTTGATGGAACTTCGCCGCACCAATATGGTGGCAGTCAATGGTATGGGCATTTTGCCGGAGTTTCAGGGGCATGGCGGCAATGCTTTGTTGTATTACGCGATGGGCGAGACGTTGTTGAACTTCGGTCAATTTGTTCACGTTGAGATGACGCAGGTTGCCGAAACCACCAGGCAAATGCGCGCAGACTTGAAGAACCTGAACGGTGTGGAGTATAAAAATCACCGGGTGTATCGAAGGAACTTGCAGCAAAACAGTGGAATATGAAAACGGATGGCATTTGCCTCCGTCTTTTTAGACAGTTGTAGCAGCCCCAAACTCTACATTGACCGGCTCGCCGACCCGCTGAATTTCACCTTCGGCTGGGCTGGTTAGTGGCAGAATCACATGGAATTGACTGCCGGGAAAATTGACTTCGTCGTAGCCGGGGCTTTCCACCCAAATGCGCCCGCCGTGCGCCTCGACAATGCCTTTGGATAATGCCAGACCCAAGCCTGCGCCTCCGCCTTTGAAGCGTGATTTGCTGGTAGAGTGTTTTCCAAGTTCACCCGGTTGATAGAACTTGGAGAAAATCACTTCGCGCAAATTTGGGTCCACGCCGACGCCGGTATCGCTGACAATGATTTCCACGCCGCCATTCGGCAGGTTGATAATGGCAGGAATATGCTTGCCAGTGATTTTTATCCAACCGTTATCTGGCGTGAATTTGATGGCATTGCGGATCAAATGATGGAATAATTTCTCAAGCAGGCGCGGGTCCGCTTTAACCATTGGAATAGCCGGAATGTGGATATTCAGCAGTTGTCCGCGTTGTTGGATGATCTTGATATGCTCAGAGCCAACTTGTTGAATCAACTGCGCCAACCCTACAGGCTGCAGGTGCGGCTTGAGCGCGCGCGCGTCGATCTGGGCAATATCGAACATGGAGTCCATCACTTCGTGCAGGCGCATCGTGCCATCATGAATGCCCTTCATCATGATTTTCAAGTTCTCGTCCAGTTTCGGGTCGTCCATCAGCATTTCGGTGTAGCCTTTGATGACGGTTAGCGGTGTGCGCAGCTCATGCGACGCAATGCTGATGAAATCGGATTTTGCCTGATCGATGCGCTGTAATTCCTGGTTGTTCTTTTCCAGGGTGCGGCGCGCCTGCCGAAGTTCTTGATTAAGGCGCATCAGGTTATCGACCAGGCGCGCGTTTTCCAGCGCGACGGCGGTTTGATTGGCGTGCGCGCTCAGCACGGATAGGTCTTCACGGGTATAACGGTTGCCGCTTAACTTCGAGCCAAATGCTAGCAGACCAATCCATTGTTTTTTTGCAAAGATGGGAATGTACACTTCGCAGTGCAGGTCGCTGAACCAGTTCCGTTCGAGGGGAGATGCGCTTCGAAACGCAGGCAGCAGGTCCAGGTCGTATTGAAGAAGCGGTTTTTGGTCTCGCAGAAAATAGGCAGCGATGGCTCCGTCTTCCTCCAGCTCCACGGCTATGATTTGTCGTTCTTCTGGGCTGCGCGCTGAACGAAATTTGTACGTTTTGCGTCCATCCGCCTGACGTTCCGCATCTACAAGGAAGAGAAAGCCGCGCTCGATCTGCATGGCTTCGAGCATGATGCCTATGGCAATGCTGGCAAGGCGGTCCATATCAAGGATGTTGCTGATGCTTTCGCTGTATTGATGAATGGTTAGGCTGGCGTCATATTGATCGCCTTTCATCCATTTCGTGATGGCGCGCGAGACAAGATCGGTCAGCGGCGCAAAGATGAGGGCGATAAAAAGCGCAACAATGGCTCCGGCTGCCAGCGGATTGAAATTGGTGTTCGCCCCGAATAATGCCTGAATGAGCAGAAAGCCGGTAATATAAAACCCAACGATGACGATTGTGCTGGTGATGTAGATCAGCGTCCGCCGGGTAATGTTTTTGATATCCGGCACGTAGTGTGTGCCGACCACATACGCCATGCCAACGGCAATAAACAATCTTATGGGTTGACCAATGATCAAGACGCCGGAAAAAAGCAGAATGTCATTGAGCAATGTAAAGATGATGGGGAACCACCAATACCCGAGGCGGCTGCGCAAAAGCGGCTGCTTGGTTTGACGTTGGATATTGGATAAATTTAAGATCATTGCAATGCTTAAGATTAACCACCCTAGAATGATCAAGGCAGGACCAAGCCGCGCGCGGTACAAGATTACCTCGCCGTTTGTCCATAGGATTTCCGGCAGGTTTAATGCATTGGTGAGAATTAATGCAAGCCCTAGCGCCCAGACCGCCCAATATGCGATCCATGCCCACCACATGTTTTGTTTGTTGAAAACCTGAATCGTAATCATTAAGAGTACGATCAGAGTAAATGAAATGTAAGTTTGCAACTCCTGAAAGAGGAACGCATCCCCGCGATCCTGCCAGACGGCTTCGGCTATATTGATGGCCATGGCAAGCAGGGCATACAAAACCACTAGCCAGGTGGCAATGCCCTGGCTTTCCTCGCGCCGCTGGATGGCAAAGAAGACAATCGGCAAATACAGCACGCCGAAGAATAAAAGGATGACTACTTGTGCTAACAATGCGCTCATGATGTTGGCGAAATTTTACTCGAATTCATGCTTAATCGGTTATCATTATTGTCATGCTGACCTCCCGCGCCTCCCGTCTTAAGTATAATTTTTCTCAGGAGTTTTTTCGCCCCGATGGGCATGTTGTTTTCACAGAGTTGACTTCTGCCCGGGCATTTGCCAGCCAGATGTCCGCGCATCGGGCTGACCCGGTCCCTGCTTCTGACCTCTATGTCATTTCCATACTCGACGAAGCGTACCATATCCTGCTCCGTCATTATTATAGCCGCTATACCGGGGTCATGGGGCGGGCGATGGGATCTTTGCAATCCACGCTCGGTTCGAAATATGATCTGACCCTTACACAGTTTACAAGCGAATTCCCTCCCATGTCGGTTTTCCGCGGCGAAATGACCGCAGGGGTTTATCTCTCCACCACGCTGCCCAATTTTGGCGACTTTGGTCACGGAGTGCGCGCGGCTGCCGTGGAAGAAATGTTGCTCATCCATAATGCCAATCGGAATCCAGCGATTGAACGCTATAAGGACCTTTTTGACGAATCGGTGATGAAGGCGTCTGCGTTTCAGGAATTTACGGCGCATCTTCTGGAATTTTTTTCAAATCAACCGGGGTTGGACGGCAGCGGCAGCGGGAAGGCAGAAACGCTTGCAGAAATCCTGCGCGGCCCCATCGAATCCTCGCCAGATTCGCTTGAGGGTCAATTGCAATACATCTTACAAAAATGGGGCTATTTGCTTGGCGAAGAATTTTCCTTGCGCCTTCTGCGCGGCATGGATTATTTGCGCGAAGACGTCATTCGCAAACGCGGACCCATCGACACGCTCCCTCAGGAGATTCAGGTTCCCACCTTTACAGGGTACGACTATACCGAATACGAAAGTTACAGCCAGGATCAGGAATGGATGCCTCGTCTGGTTTTGATGGCGAAGAATACCTACGTCTGGCTCGACCAGCTCTCGAAGAAATATCAACGCGAGATCAAGCGCCTCAATGAAATTCCCGACGAGGAGTTGGACCTGCTCGCCCAGCGCGGCTTTACCGGTCTGTGGCTGATTGGCCTGTGGGAACGCAGCCGCGCATCCCAGCGCATCAAACAACGCATGGGGCAGCAGGATGCCGTTGCATCAGCGTATTCGCTCCATTCGTATGATATCGCCAATGATCTCGGCGGCTGGATGGCGCTGCAAGACCTGCGCGCGCGCGCCTGGCAGAGAGGCATCCGTCTCTCAGCAGATATGGTTCCCAATCACATGGGCATCGACTCGCAATGGGTGGTGGAACATCCGGAGTGGTTTTTGGCGCTTCCGTTCTCTCCGTATTCGTCCTATTCTTTCCGTTCTGAAAACCTCTCGGATGATTTGCGGGTAGGCATCTATCTTGAAGACCATTATTACGATAAGACCGATGCCGCCGTTGTCTTCCAACGCCGCGACCATTACACCGGTGATGTTCGTTACATCTATCACGGCAATGACGGCACATCCTTCCCGTGGAATGACACTGCCCAACTTGACTATAGCAATCTCGAAGTCCGCGAGGCGGTCATTCAAGTCATCCTGCATGTGGCGCGCAACTTTCCCATCATTCGTTTTGACGCGGCGATGACGCTTGCCAAGAAGCACATTCAGCGACTGTGGTTTCCTGAGCCGGGTTCAGGCGGCGCGATTCCATCCCGCTCGCAATTTGGTATGACCAAAGCCGAGTTCGACGACAAGATTCCCGTCGAATTCTGGCGCGAAGTTGTAGATCGGGTCGCCGTTGAAGCGCCAGATACGTTGTTGCTCGCCGAAGCCTTTTGGTTAATGGAAGGGTATTTTGTGCGCACGCTGGGCATGCATCGCGTGTACAACTCTGCATTCATGCACATGCTGCGCGATGAAGACAATGCCAAATACCGCATGGCGATCAAGAACACGCTTGAGTTCGACCCGCAGATTCTTAAACGCTACGTCAACTTCATGAATAATCCCGATGAAAAAACCGCCGTCGAGCAATTTGGCAAAGGCGATAAATATTTCGGCATTTGCACAGTGCTTGCCACGTTGCCCGGTCTGCCCATGTTCGGTCACGGACAAGTGGAGGGCTTCTCTGAAAAATATGGAATGGAATTCCGCCGACCGAAATGGGAAGAGACTCAGGATGACGGCTTGATCCAAGCCCACCAGTGGAGAATCTTCCCGCTTCTGCACCGCCGCTTCCTGTTCGCCGACGTGGAGAATTTCCTGCTCTTTGACCTTCAAAAACCCTATAGCGGTATTGACGAAAATGTCTTCGCCTACTCCAACCGTCACGGCGACCCTGCGACAGGCTCAGGACAAGTTGAACGCGGACTGGTCATCTATCACAATAAATTTGGCGACACCAAAGGTTGGATCAAAACTTCCTCCGCCGCGCTCGACAAACGCTCAGGCAAAATGATCCGCCGCAGCCTTGCAGAAGGACTTAACCTTCCGCGCCAGGGGTATGTCATCTTCAAAGATTATTCGTCACAGTTGGAATACATCCGCTCGTGTGAGGAGATCTGGGCAAATGGCATGTACGTGGAACTGGGTGCCTATCAATGCCACGCCTTCATGGACTTTCGCTTTGTGCATGATAAGGAATGGGAGAGCATTTGCAAAAGCCTGAACGGCGCGGGCGTCCCGTCGTTACAGGAAGAGTGGCGCAAAGCCTTTGCGAAAGAAGAAATAGTCGAAGAGAAACCTGCCGGGAAGAAACACGCCGCCCGCACGCCTGCGGTTAAGAAGACTGCCGTCAGGGCAAACGTAACAAAGAAGCCTGCGGCTAAAAAGACCGTGAAGAAGAAAACAACGCCGAAAGAAGAAAAATTAAAAACCACCAAACAGGTAAAGAAACCTGTGGTATCGAAGAAGAAATCTGGCGCGACAAAAACCGTCAGCAAGCCCAAGGCGACTGTGAAGAAAACATCCACCGCGAAGAAAGCCACTGCCAAAAAACCTGTGACGAAAAAAGCAGCGCGTAAGAAGAAATCTAAATAAGACATTTGCGCGGTCAAGAAGCCTTAGCCGAGGAACTCTATGAAACTCAAACTGTACTTTATCACCCTCTTTGCCTTCCTTGCCGTTGACGCGCTCTGGCTGGGATTGGTCGCGCCGTCGTTCTATCGTTCACAGATCGGGTACATGATGGCGGAACAGCCGAACTTCCTTGCGGCAGGACTGTTCTATCTCTTGTTCGTGTACGGCATGATGGTGTTCATCGTCGAGCCGGGCGCGCGCGAAGGGACGTTGATGCAGGCTGTTTTACACGGGGCGTTGTTTGGCTTGGTGACGTATGCCACATACGACCTGACCAATCTTGCTACGCTCGAAGGCTGGCCCGTCTTGGTCACCGTCGTGGATTTGGTATGGGGAACCGTTTTGAGCGCGGCGGTGGCGCTGGTCAGTGTTTGGGCGGGGAAGAGGTTCATTAAGTCGGAGCAATTACAAAGTCCACAGTGATGCGCGTAGGCATACTTGCGCTTGATGAGCGTTTGCCTATGTTCACCTTGCAAATCGCATACGAAATCATTGCATTACAAAAATCATATTGACTCCTGTTTTGAAACGTACTATACTGACTCCCAACAAGAGGCAACTTCGCCATGCAATTATTTCATGGAAAGACCCAGGTATGTGCTTAAGGACACGCAAGTATACACGCGTGTCTTTTTTATTTCAAAACAAAAAGGAGACTTTTGCCATGGATTACGGACTGATCGGCAAGCTCGAAAAAGCAAAACGCTATGCGGAGGATCGCACGCGATTCCGCTTCAATAAATTCGAATTGACCTTTCATGGGGATAACAACGAACATAATGTGACTTATGAGAACGGCGTCTTTCACTGTGATTGCGAGTTCTTTCTGACCCACAAGCGCTGCGGACATTCGATGGCGCTCGAGATTCTACTCAAGGATATGATCGTTGAAACGATCGAAGCCTGATCTACAATTGAATAGTACGACTGCCCTTCGCCACTCGAAGGGCAGTTTTTATTTATGGTTCTCATTAAATCTTAAAGAATGTAGTGTAAAATTTCGACCATGAAGCAAATTAACCGCAGAGATGTCTTGAAGCTTGGCGTGCTAACCCTGAGCGGGCTTGCCTTTTCGCCCTTCCTGCCTGGGCTGACCGATTTTGACGACAGTTTTGTCGTGCGCATTGCCACGGCTGAAATGCCCGTGCGCAAAGAACCAACCGATGAAAGCCGCATCGAGTTAACCCGTTACCGCGACGAGCTTGTGCATATCTACGGCGAAGTGACCGCCGAAGACCCGCCGCATAACCCGGTTTGGTACAAGGTTTGGGGAGGCTACCTGCATCGCGGGCGTTTGCAGCGGGTGCGGACGATATATCAAACGCCGCTTGAGCGCATTGCCGAGGGAGCGCGTCTGGTTGCCGATATTTCTGTGCCATACACGCATCCATTCCGCTACTCCAAGGCGTATGGGTGGCAGCAGCTTTCGCCGCCATTGTATTACGGCTCGGTTCACTTTATCGAAGCGGTGGAGCAGGGACCTGAAATGGCAGAGTACGACGGTCCCTGGTATCGTATTTTTGATGAACTCGATTCAAACGTCACATATTATGCGCCTGCCATCCACATGCGTGTCTTACCAGATACCTCTTTATCTCCCATCACGCCCGAAATCCCCTACGAAGAAAAACGGATCGAGATCAACCTCTCGACCCAAATGCTGTATGCGTATGAATATGGCAGTCTTGTCTTCCAGACCAACATCTCCTCAGGCGTTCCCGGCGACCCAACCGGCGGGGCGGGTATTCCCACCACCACCCCAACCGGAACATTCACCATCCTCGACAAAGTCGCCGCAAAGCACATGGGCTACAGTTATTTTGGCGAACAAACCACTGGCAACGTCCTTGCCGATGTAGATAATTACGTCCTGCCCGGCGTGCCGTGGACGTCCTTCTTCACCCGCCAGGGACATGCCTTTCACGGCACATACTGGCATGAAAATTTTGGTTCGCCCATGAGCCACGGCTGCATCAACATGCGCACTAACGAAGCCAACTGGCTCTTCCGCTGGTGCAACCCCATACCGCTTGCGCCCACAAGTGAACGAGTCGCTACGCGCGGGCTTGGCACGACCGTGGAAGTTCATTATTAGGGTTGGAGATTTCCCCTCCCAAACCGAATCCATTCTTTGAGATTTTCCTGATCCCATGCCCATACTTCACTGGAACGAGAAGCATCTTTCCCCGCCGCAGCCTGCTTCGTTGACCCTTGACTCGATTCTGTATCCCAAAGGGCGCGGCTATCCCAAGGCTCGTTCTGATGGTCGCCTGATTTTGGGGGACAATCTGGCCGTTATGACGGCGCTTTTGCCTGAATACGAAGGACGCATTAACCTCATTTATGCCGACCCGCCGTTTTTCACAAATCGCCAATTCAAGGCAAGGGTAGGCAGGGGAGAGGACTCACGCAAGCCTTCCAAATGGAAATTGGCAGAAGGCTATCACGACTCCTGGGCAGACATGGACTCATATCTGCAATTCTTGTATGAGCGTCTCGCCCTTATGTATAAGCTGCTCGCTCCGAATGGCACGCTTTACCTTCATTTGGATTGGCACGCCGATGCCCATGCTCGCCTTATTCTCGATGAGATCTTCGGTGCTGAAAACTTCATTAATGAAATAATTTGGGCTTATCACGGACCGTCGCCGATTCGCACAGCCTTCAATCGCAAGCATGACACGATCTTGATGTTTGCCAAGAATAAAGATTACATTTTCAATGTGGACGCTGTTCGTGAGCCGTACCATCCCAATACCGTGGCGACCTTCAAGGCATCTGCTAAGGCTGGTTTTGGCAAGATTCCCGACTTGGAGCGCGGCAAAGTTCCTGAAGATTGGTGGTATTTTCCTGTGGTGGCGCGTCTGCACAATGAACGGACGGGTTACCCAACTCAAAAGCCGGAAGCCCTGCTGGATCGCATCATTCTGGCGTCTTCCAACAAAAGTGATTTGGTTGCAGATTTTTTCTGCGGATCCGGGACAACCGCTCTTGTCGCCGCGAGGCACGGGCGTAAATTTATCGCCTGTGATGAGTCTGTTCGCGCGGTCAATACTGCCCGTGCGCGTTTGGCGGGTACGAAATCCGTCTTTAGTATCGAACGGGACTTAGGCATAAAATATGATGTTGCAACCAAATCGAAAAAAGTGAAAGTCAAACTATTGGGAGATCTGGTCCAGGTGAAAACGTCGCTCGATGTGGATTTTTGGGAGGTTGACCCGGCTTGGGACGGGAAAACCTTCCGCAGCGCCGCACAGGCTCATCGTCACGTCCGAAGCGGTGAAATCCCGATGGAATTAAGAATAAAAATCGGAGGCAGGGTTTGCATCCGATTGGTGACGGTCGAAGGGAAACAATTCCATTTAAATATCTAAGCGATACCCGACGCCGCGCACGGTTTTGAGGAATTTTGGATTATCAGGGTCGAGTTCGATGGCGCGGCGCAGCCAGGAGATATGCACGTCGAGCGTGCGGGTATCGCCGGTATAATTTGTTTCCCATGCTTTTTTGAAGAGCGGTTCGCGTTCGACCACTTCGCCATGTTTTTCCATCAACAATTGAAGCAGGGTGACGAGGCGCGGAGTAAGTTTGGCGCTTTTCCCCATGCAGCGTACGCGCCGCTTTTCAAGATCAAGGCGAATGGGACCAACATGTAAGACGTTTTTTCCGTCGCCGGGCAATAGGGGCTTGATGCGGTTTGCAAGTTTTTGCACAGTGAATGGCAGGGTTAGCACGGCGTCTGCTGCATCTTTGTTGACTTCTTTGTCTTCATCAAGAATCAAAATGATGGGAAGTTTGGAATCCTTCTCGCGCAATGCCTGGCATATCCGCAAGCCCGTGCTGCGCATGGAGGCTGCATTGACAACTACAAGACTTGGGCTGACCTCTTTCAACAAGGCAACCGCCTTGCTGCCGTTTTGCGCAATATGCACATCAAATCCCTTCTTCTGCAGGTCTGCCGCAAAAGAAGGGACTTCAGCATGTTTGTCTTCAATGACCAGGAGAGTCGTGGTCTTCATATGGATGAAAGAAATGATACCTTTATGGAATAACAAATTTGAGTCCCGAAGGGACTTTTAAGTTTGTTAAGATACTTTCATTATACTCCATATCTTATCAAATCAACTCAAACCTTGGCGCTGTTTCCCTTTCATTTTCATTGACATAACCATTGGTTTGTGAGACCCAATTACAGTTTTTTTTGAGATTCGCCGCCTGCAAGTTGGCCGCACCCTGCGTTGATATCAATACCGCGCCGCATACGGATCGTGCATGGAATTCCTGCCTGTTCCAGCGTGTCCACGAATTTTTGCGCGCGCTGACGGTCGGTCGCTTCGCCATGGTAGCCTTGCGTGGGGTTCAGGGGAATGGCATTTACATGACAAAGCAAGCCTTGGAGCCGCGCTGCAAGTTTCTGCGCCACATCGGGGGTGTCGTTAATGCCGTTGATGAGCGCCCATTCAAACGTCACGCGTCGATGTGTCTTTTCAATATAATATTTACAGGCTTCGATGACCTCATCAATTTTGTATCGTTTGTTGACTGGCATGATGGCGAGCCGTTCATCATCATCGGCGGCGTGAAGGGAAATAGCAAGGTTTACCTGCCGTTGTTCATCTGCAAAGCGCCGGATTTGCGGCACAAGCCCAACGGTGGAAATGGTCATGCGGCGCGCGCCCAGTTTATATCCGTCGGCGTCGTTGAGCCGGTCAATGGCAGACATCACATGCTCGTAATTATGGAAGGGTTCACCCATGCCCATGAAAACAACGTTACTGACCTTTTCTCCTTGTTCTTTCAACATTTGCGCGTAGTATATAACCTGCGCCACGATCTCGCCGCTGGAAAGATTTCGTTTGAAACCCAATTGCCCGGTCGCGCAAAAGACGCAGCCCATGGCGCAGCCTGCCTGCGTGGATATGCAGAGTGTGCGGCGTTGTTTTGTTCCTCGCGCAGATGTATTTTCGCGCTCGTCAGCCGGGTCGCCGTAGCGCATCAAGACAGATTCGATTAAGTTCCCATCGGGCAATTGAAACAGGGTCTTGCGCGTGGATTTATCCGAAGAATCCAAATAGGTTCTGATCGTGAAGGGAGTGAAGGTGAATTGCCGAGCCATTCTATCGCGCAGGGAACTCGGTAAACTACTGAATTGTTCTGGCGTAGAATAGAGACGTTGATACAATCCCTGCCAAATTTGTTTAGCGCGGTAGGCTGGTTCATTCCATTCTTCTAAGACGGATTCAAGCGAAGGAAGATCAAGGTCGTAGATCAACATGCGATGATTATTTATTTTACCCTACAGTTTTTCAGGATATTATGTTTTGAACATCGGCTGTTTTTCTTCCGCCCATGTACTCAATGAGGTTCCGTGCGCAAAGAGTAGGAAAATCGTAGGGTAATACCTACTTCCCATTAAGTTTTTTCCCATATAATTCTTATCCTTGCAATTCACAAAGGAGAAACAAATCATGTTAAAACCAATGAAACCCAAACCAGTTCTGCCAAAAAATTTTTTCTTATGGCTTCTGGTTGGACTTCTCATCTTGTCCGGCATTATTACATTGATCGCCGCCTTCAATGGAGGTGAGGATGGCGCCGATGAAGTCAACGCAGTATACACCAATGCCGCTGCAACCCTTGCCGCTCAACAATGGACCTTGGGTTCTTCCACGCCGACAGCCACTTTTACGTCCTTCACACAGACTCCAAATGCGACAAGTACTGCAATTGCCAGCCCAACCCTTTCCTTGATTCAGCCTGTGGCTTCCAATACAGCCGCGGCAGGGTCTGGTTCTTCAGGCGCAGTGGGTTGTAACAACTCGCAATTTATCACCGATGTGACTTTTCCAGATAATACTGTCGTCACCCCAGGACAGGCGATTGCTAAGACATGGCGATTGCAGAATACCGGCACCTGCCCATGGACACCGTCGTATAAAGTAACGTTTATCTCTGGTAATGCCATGGGTGGGGTGACGACCGCTCTCACGACCACTGTGCAACCCGGTCAATCGGCGGATATTACCGTGAATATGATAGCCCCCGCCTCCGCCGGTGATGTGAGCGGGACGTGGATCCTGACCAATGAGAGCGGTCAAAATTTCGGCACGACATTCTACATTCTTGTAAAAGTTGCAGGCGCAACAACTGGCACGGTCACCCCAACAGCGCCTTCAGGAACGGACACTGCCACTCCGACAGTTACGGTCTCCATACCCACTGCCACCGAGACGACTACCCCGTTGCCGACTGAAACACCAACATCAACCCCATAGAATTTGCAAAAAACAAATTAAACCTGACTCTTGCAAATGATATATACAAGTTGTTTGCAAGAATCAGGTCATGGAATAGGAATATGACTTCATCTAATAAGATTACTGTAATCGGCGCCGGTTCTGCATCTTTTGGGGAAAATACCCTCTCTGCCATCATGCGTTCAAAAAAATTGCGCGGTTCTACGCTGGCTCTTGTGGATCGAAACGCCGCCAGCCTTGCTATTGTCCGCAAATTGGCAGAACGCCTCAATCAGGAGTGGGACTCAGATTTCAAAATCGAGGCATACTCTCATCACCAGAACGCCCTGCCAGACTCTCAGTTCGTTGTTTGTGCCATTGAAGCAGGCGCAAGGGAGAATCTGTGGCAGCAGGATTTTGAGATTTCCCTCAAACACGGAGTTCGTCAGCCTTACGCCGAAAACGGCGGACCCGGCGGTTTTGCTCATGCGGCGCGCAATATTGGTCCCATTGTAAATATTGCCCGCGATATGGAACAAGCCTGCCCGGAAGCCTGGCTCATCAACTTTACAAACCCCATGCTGCGGATTTGTGATGCCGTCCATCGATATAGCCAGATAAAAGTTGTGGGTTTATGTCATCAGATTTTTATTGGCTATTGTTTTGTTGGTCTGGCGCTGGCTGACGATCTTGGCTTTGACATTCCAGAAGGCATCCGCAACATGAACGCAGAAATTGACCAGCACCCTTTGCGCGAGCAGGTCATCCGTCAGGCAGTGAAGCGGCTGGATATTCGCGCGGCTGGCACAAATCATTTTTCATGGATCCTTTCGATTATTGACCGTGAAACGGGTGAAGATCTCTATCCGCGTTTTCGTGAGCGCTACGCCCGCTTCAACCCAGACTTTGAGCCGCTCACGCGCCGTATTTATGACGCCTTCGGATTGATGCCTGTGCCTGGTGATTCACACCTGTGCGAGTACCTGCCCTGGCTGAGCAATCCCATCACAAAGCCCTGGGAAAAATACAACATTCAGCTCTATAACTGGGAACTAATGTCTGCTTTGCGAGATTTTGAACTTAATCGCTTAAATGAAATGGCAAACGGTGACTTGACCGTTGAAGGCTTGTTGGATAGTGACAGCGAAGGAGCGTTGGAAATGATCGAAAACATGACCTGCGCTGGAACCCATTATCATTTGGCTGCCAACCTGCCTAATATGGGCCAGATCTCCAACCTGCCTTCGAATGCCATTGTGGAAACTCCCGTCATGGTAGACGGTGCGGGCATCCACCCCGTTCACATGGGCGACCTGCCGCCAGCGATAGCCGAGTTATGCCGGCGTGAGATATTTGTTTCGCAACTTTGCGTGGATGCTGCCATGGAAGGCTCGCGTGAAAAAGCCCTGCAATGCCTCTTGCTCGATCCTGTGATCACCGACATTGAACAGGCAAACCTTATTTTGGATGATTATCTGAAGGCGTATAAAGAACACCTTCCACAATTTTGGAAATGACTTTGGCTACTCTTCACTTAAGACTTCAAAAATTGCATTCACCAACGAAAGATCCTCGTCGGCATCAAGGCTTATAATCCTGCCCGCTTCTTTTAGGGCAATTTTTGTCTTCTCTTCAATGGGGGGAATACAGTGTAGATCTGGACACGCATAAAATGGAACGCCCATGTTTAACTTCTTTGGTCGTGCACCGCATGCTTTCCAATACGTTAATCCATCCTTGAACTGCTGCAATGTGCCATGGTTCTTCCCATCGTATGTCATGACATTGACATGATCCACAAGGGCAAAGGCATCTACTGGACTTCTCAGCCCATACTGACGCCATATGCAATTAAAGCCGTGGTCAGTAGTTTTTTCGGCAGAGCAGCGCGAAGTTCCCTCATCAAGGCAAGGTACTTCAACGATGATTGCCCGGGATCGGGATACTCCCAATCCATATCAACGCCATCAAGGTGATATGCTTCAACAAAGGTTTTAAGGTTTTGAACAAAAACGCTTCGCGACTCTGCCAAGGCTGCCATCTGTTCGAATTGTTCGCCCCCCCCAACGGCAATACTAACTTTCACATTCTGGCTGTGCGGAGTTAACTTGCTGTATGGAATAGCCTCAGGAATGATCGACGCCGTTGCGTAAGCCACAACCCGGAATGGGTCTGAGGGAAATGAGACAGTTTACGTGTTTGGTGCAATGGGGGGGGTAACGGCATGGAGCTTTGTGTGGGGGAGTGGATCGCATCGGCGTACAGGCTGCAGCCATCATGCTTAATAAACAAAAGTTGATGAAAAGGATGCGTTTCATGTCGGTATTACATGAGCACAAATTACGACATAAGAACCAAATCCAGAGAAAAAACAACAACGACCGTTTCTTCATTATATTCGCATTCCCCGCGTAACTCAGCCCATATGAATTTGCGCCTCAGTGCATTGACTAGACAAATTTGCGGCGATACAATCACACCCATTGCCAAGGTAAACATGACCATATATAAATATCTCTGCCAACACAATACCAAAGACCCTCGTAATACGAACTACTTGAAAGACGCCCATGCACTCGGGTTTTCGCATCTGCAGAGCATCACCGTACAAGACCTTTACTTTATTGAGGGGCAACTGTCACAGGAAGAATTGCAGCAGTTGGCTCTCAAACTCTTAACCGATACAGTGACTCAATCTACTTCATGGATTGAACTACCCGCGCCTCCCACCCCGCCCGAATCTGATACTGTTATTCTGGAAGTTTCCCTCCGCCCCGGCGTGACCGACCCCGTCGCCGCCGAAATCGTCCGCGCCGCCCACGAAATCGGACTCAACGGAGTCCACCGCGCCGCCACAGGGCAGCGTTACATCCTCCGCTTTGACTCGTCCGTTTCTGTCCGTGAATCCGTGACAGAGTCCGTTGCCAACCAACTGCTCGCCAACAACGTCATCCAACACTGGAAGCTTGGCAGCATCGAACCCTCCTTCCCAGAAGAAGCCGAATCGAGCGGACACGTCGAAACCATCGCCATCCGCACCCTAAGCGACGACGAACTCCTCAGCCTCTCCAAAGACCGCCGCGCCGCGCTTGACCTCGCCGAAATGCAAGCCATTCGCGCCTACTACCAAAAAGAAAACCGCGACCTGACCGACGTTGAATTCGAAACCATCGCCCAAACATGGAGCGAGCATTGCGTTCATAAGACGTTCAAAGCGTTAATTACAGTTGACAGTGGACAGTTGACGGTTGACGGCAAAACCACCAGCCACCAACCGACAACTATCAACAGCATTATCAAAACCTACCTCAAATCCGCCACCGACAAAATCAACGCCCCCTGGGTAATCTCCGCTTTCGTGGATAACGCGGGCATCATTGACTTCGATGACGAATTCGAAATCTCCTTCAAAGCCGAAACTCACAATCATCCATCTGCAATTGAACCCTTCGGCGGAGCGAACACAGGCGTCGGCGGCGTCATCCGCGATATTCTCGGCGTCTCTGCCAAACCGATCGCCAATACCGATGTGCTTTGTTTTGGCAAACAAAACGTCTCGTTCGATGAACTGCCCGAAGGCGTGCTGCATCCCAAACGCATCATGAGCGGAGTCGTAGCAGGCGTGCAGGATTACGGCAACAAGATTGGCATTCCCACTGTCAATGGTGCGATTCTTTTTGATGAAGGTTACGCCGCCAATCCGCTCGTCTTCTGCGGATGTGTCGGCATCGCCCCGAAGGGGCTGCACCGTAAGACTCCCCAAGTCGGTGACCGAGTCATCGTCCTCGGCGGGCGCACGGGACGTGACGGCTTGCGCGGCGCGACTTTCTCTTCCATGACCATGGACGCACAGACAGGCGAAGTCGCAGGCGCATCCGTGCAAATTGGCGACCCGATTGTTGAGAAGGGTCTGATTGATGTCATTGTCAAAGCACGAGATTTGCGTCTTTACAACGACATCACCGATTGCGGCGCGGGCGGCTTGTCCTCTGCGGTTGGTGAGATGGCATCCACGATTGGCTGTGATATTGAACTGAAAAAAGTAAAACTCAAATACCCTGGTCTCGCCCCGTGGGAGATCTGGCTCTCTG
>JACAEP010000090.1 GCA_013388795.1 Chloroflexota bacterium
GAGACGTTTCGACTAGCGGCGTTGAAAGATGTTGAGGTCGTTGCGGCGCCGACGATGATTTTGGAAAAGTGGGAAGGGGAGTTGGGCTTCAAAGAACGCGCGGCTGAAAATAGAATGAATGTAATTGTGGCGAGTAAAAGCGACAGCGGCATTTACGCGATCACGGAAGATTTTACGTTGTGGACGGAATGGAAGAACCGACCGTTCGATGGCAATATCAATTATCCAGTGACGACGATGGCGCGGGGCGATGGGCTGACCATTGCCGAGATTCATCCCGCGGCTTGTGTCAATAAGATGGTTTCGCAAAAGACGGATGTGCTGCATGGCAGACCGTGGAAGCTGACGGAGCCATTGGTGAGTGGCAAATGGTAATTGGTGATTTGAGATTGGAGATTGGTTTGTATGGGTAATGAATTTCCGATTTTGATTGCGGGCGCGGGTCCTGTGGGGCTTTCGCTGGCGCTGGCGCTTGCCCGCAAAGGTATTCCCGCTGAAGTCTTCGAAATGGACGCGGAACTCAACACGCAAATCCGCGCGAGCACCTTTCACCCGAAGACCCTTGAGATGTTCAAAGAGTGGGGCGTGGTGGATGAGATTATTCAGCACGGATACAAGGTGAATCGCTTGCAGTATTGGGAACGCGCTCCGCGCCGCCTCATCGCGGACTTTGATTATGGTTGCATTTCAGACGATACTCCCTACCCGTATCGTTTGCAGTGTCCGCAACACATTGCTACGCGCGTGTTGAAGCCTGCGGTTGAGTCAACTGCTGCGGGCAAAGTTCACATGGGGCATAAACTCATTGACTTCACCGACCACGGCACACACGTCACGGCACGCTTTGAAACCGCCAGTGGAATTGTCGAACGCGAAGGCGCGTATATCATCGGCGCGGATGGGTCGCATAGTGTGGTGCGAAAACAATTGGATATTGGTTTCAAAGGCAAGACGTACGAAGACAGATTTTTACTCATCGGCAGTGACTTGAAGACCGAAGACCTGCTCCCAGGCGCGGCGCAAGTCTGTTACATCTTCGACCCGCAGGAATGGGTCATCATTTTGAACCTGCCTGATGTTGTGCGAGTTGTTTTTCGGATGACGGATGATGAGAACGAGGCGTCAGCTATGCAAGAGGGGAATTTGCGCCGCAGAATTTCTAATTTCTTTGGTGAGGTTCCGCCGTATATCATCAAGACCACTCAACTCTATCGCGTTCATCAGCGTGTGGCGGATACTTTCCGTGTGGGGCGGGCGATTTTAGTGGGCGACTCGGCGCATAACAACAACCCGTCGGGCGGCATGGGGATGAACAGTGGAATCCACGACGCGGCGAATTTGGCGGAGAAGTTGGAGCGGATACGAAACGGAGAAGCGGATTCCATCTTGGATGATTACTCGAACGAACGCAGGCAGTATGCGGTTGAGTCGGTGCAACTCTATACTGACCAGCAATACAACAACATGGTCATGAGCGCCGAAGAAGAACGCGAGCGGCGGAACAGGTCGCTTTCAGAGGCGGCGCGTGACCTTGCGAAGGCGCGGGCGTATTTGCTGCGGGCGAGTATGTTGGAAGAGCGGATTTAATTGGTAAATGGCGATTGGTAATTGGAGATTAACTACAGACCGCCGACGGAAGACCGAGTAATCAGTGAGCAGTCTCGTCAGTGGTCGGTCATCTGCGGTCGTTTTGAAAAGGACATTAGACATGAAGACTTTTGGTCACTTCATTCACGGGCGCGAAGTCCCTGCCGCCAATGGTGAGACCTTTCCCAGTTACGCGCCGATGACGGGCGAGATTCTCGGTCATGCCGCGCGGGGGACGGAGGCGGATGTGGAGGCGGCGGTGTCGTCTGCGCGGAAGGGGTACGAGCATTGGTCGTCGCTGCCACCGTATGAGCGCGAGAAAATCCTGCTAAAGTGTGCGGATAACGTCGAAGCAAATTATGACCGATTGCTGAATCTACTTATAGATGAAAGCGGTTCAGCGGTGATGAAGGCGAAGTATGAGGTGTTGTACACGGCGTCGGTGTTGAGAGTTGCGGCGGGGGAAGTGCGGCGCATGTATGCGGATACACTGCCAAACGAGAAGCCGCACCGCATGTCAATGGTGGTGCGCGAGCCTGTGGGGGTGGTGCTGGCGATTTCGCCGTTCAATGCGCCGTTGGTTCTGCTGGCGAAGATGATCGTCTTTCCATTGGGAGCAGGCAACGCCGTGATTGCGAAGCCGTCAGAGGAGACTCCGCTTATCGCGGTGGAGCTGGCGAAGGTCATGCATGAGGCGGGGCTTCCCGATGGAGTCTTTAATGTGGTGACGGGATTCGGCGCAGAGTGTGGGGCCCCGCTGGCGAAGCATCCAAAAATAAATGGCATCGCGTTGACGGGTTCAACAGCGACGGGCGTGAAAATTGGCGAGATTGCGATTCAGTCCATGAAGCGGATGCAGTTGGAACTCGGCGGAAAAAATCCGCTGTTGGTGTTGAACGATATGGACGTGACCAAGGCGGCGGAGATCGCGGCAGTGGGAGCGTTTACGCATGGCGGGCAAATTTGCATGTCGAGCGCGCGCATGTTGGTCGAAGCGCCGAACGGACGCGCGTTTGCGGAGGCGCTGGCGAAAAAGGCGGCGAGTTTACACCTTGGCGATTTGCGTGATGAGAAAACGGCGTATGGTCCGCTCATCAATCAGCGGGCAATTGATAAAGTGTTGCGCCATGTGCAGGCGGCGAAAGACGGCGGCGCGGAAATTCTCACAGGCGGAAAAGTTCACAATGGTTTGGTGTTTCAACCCACAGTGATTTACAACCCGCCGCGTTCTGGAGCGTGTTGGGATGAAGAGACGTTTGGTCCCGTGGCGATGGTGATGGAAGTTGAATCGTTTGAAGAGATGATCGTGATTGCAAACGAAAGCGATTACGGTTTGAGCGCAGGCGTGTTGACCAATGATCTCGTGCGCGGCATGACCGCGGCGCGGCGAATCCGCTGCGGCTCGGTGCATGTCGGCGCGCACTCATTCCAATCGGACCCGATGGCGCCGATTGGCGGCTATGGCATGTCTGGCATTGGCAGAAGCGGCGGAAAATATTCGGTGGAGCATTTCACCGAGTTGAAGTGGATTAGTTTAGAGTTGGGCGAGACGCCGAGACCGTTTTGATTTTCGATTTTGGATTGACGATTGAGGAACGACCGCGGACGACCGACCGCCGAACGTGTGTGTGTCCTGCCGTCGGCGGTCAACCTGACACCTGAAACTTGGAACTTCAAACTTGGAACCTGAAACTCTTTAATGCTCCCTCAACAAACTCCCGCACCCATACACCTTATCTGTAATCCCATTATCGCGCAGCGCCATCCAATACGTTGCCGCGTTGATTGCAATGACAGGTTTGCCCAGCCAGCGTTCGGCTTCGTCGGCAAGACTGACCATGCTCAGGTTCGTTCCCACCTGCACCAGCGCATCGGCGTCTTTGTTGACTTCGATTAATGCGTTGCGAAGTTCATCCTGCGAGACGTTGGCAATCGCAATCGCGGTGGGACAGCGAAAGCCCTTGATGGCGGTCACGTCGAAACCGAGATCGTTGAAGAAGCGCGTCACGTTCTTGTCGCCAATGGGTTGGTAGGGGGTCACCACGCCGATTTTCTTCACGCCGAATAATTTCAGGGCGCGTTCGCAGGCTTCGGCGCCCGTTGCCACTTTGAGTCCGCCCGCCCAATCGGAGATCATCCTGGTGAATTTGCGGTTGCCTTCCACGCCGTCCCAAAAGGTTTCGGCGCTCATGCCCATCACCATATAGTCGGGTTCGGCGGTCATCACACGCTCGACGGCGTATTGAATTTCCACGCGGATTTGTTCGAGCAGGCGCACAAAGGCTTCGTCGCTATC
>JACAEP010000283.1 GCA_013388795.1 Chloroflexota bacterium
CATATACGGTGTGCGAACCTTTTCGATATTCTGGCATTTGTCTATTTTACGCTATTGTGGTGTTGAAAACTGCCGCCTAAAGGCGGGGGTTTTAGACCCTGTATACGGACAATAAAATTGCAGGCGCAGTTCTGGATGTTTTTGAGCAGGAACCATTGCCGAAGGAACATCCGTTTTGGGAGGCGCCGAATTTGACGATGACCTTTCACACCGCCGCGCCGAGTTTGCCGGAAGATATTGCAAGGGTGTTCATTGAAAATTACAGGCTTTACATTGAAGGAAAGCCGTTGAAGTATGTGGTGGATTTTGAGAAGGGGTATTAGAAATAGTGAATGGAGAATAGTGAATGACAGTTTCGATTGAGGATATCAGAACCGCCGCAGAGCGGATTAAGCCGCACATCCACCGCACGCCGGTGATGACCAATGAAAATTTGAATCAGAAAGCGGGCGCGCAGGTGTTTATGAAGTGCGAGAACTTGCAAAAAGTGGGCGCGTTCAAATTTCGCGGCGCAAGCAATGCGGTCTGGGCGCTGATAGATGAAGAGGCGGCGCGCGGTGTGGTCACCCACTCGTCTGGGAATCATGCGCAGGCGTTGGCGCTGGCGGCAAACATGCGCGGAATTCCAGCCTATATCGTCATGCCGAGCAATGCGCCACAGGTGAAGAAAAATGCGGTAGCTGGCTATGGCGGCCGAGTCACATTTTGTGAGCCAACGCTTGAGGCGAGGGAAAGCACGATGGAGAGTATCAGGCAAAGTACGGGCGCGAGCGTGGTGCATCCTTATGACAATGAGCGCGTGATCGCAGGTCAAGGGACAGCAGCATTGGAGTTTCTGGAAGATGTCCCTGATCTGGATGTCATCATCGCCCCAGTGGGCGGGGGCGGGTTGTTGAGCGGAACGTCGATTGCGGCGACGGAGACAAAGAAGGGCATTCGGGTCATTGCCGCCGAACCGGAGATGGCGGATGATGCGTTTCGGTCGTTGCAGGCTGGGGAGATCATTCCTTCGATAAACCCAAAAACGGTAGCGGATGGGCTGCTGACATCGCTTGGCGCGCTTACATTTCCCATCATCAAAGAGCGGGTTGAGCAAATTGTAACTGTGAGTGAAACGGGAATTATTGAGGCAATGAAGTTCGTGTGGGAACGCGCCAAGATCGTGATTGAGCCTTCGGCGGCAACGGTGATTGCAGTGTTGTGGGAAAAGAAAATTGACCTGGCCGGTTTGAAGGTTGGCGTAATTCTCAGCGGTGGAAATGTGGACCTGGAAAAGCTGCCGTGGCAGGCGTGAAGCGGTTAAGATAATCCATCACAGAACCCTGCGCATGGGCAGGGTTCTGTGATGCCGCAAACTATCTTCCCCCGCCGGTGATGTAATGTTCCAGTTGTGAGATCATGAACTTTTGTACGTCAATAACCTCTTTCAACACATCACGGACAGAGATCAGCCCCAGCAGTTCGCTGCCGTCATAGACGGGCAAGTGCCGGATGTTTTTATCGATCATCAGCGCCATACATTCTTCCAACGGCTGACCGGCCTCTACATAAATCACCTTGGTAGTCATGATCTCGCTGACCTTGGTGGTCTTGGCAGATCTGCCTTCGAGGTCCATCTTTCTGACGCAGTCTCGTTCTGAAACAATCCCCTCAACCTTTCCGTTGCGAACCACCATCATGGCGCCGGTGTTGTGTTTTGCCATGAGGCTCAGCACGTCAAAAACGGTCGCATCGGGGGAAATGGAGAACACTTCGCTCCCTTTTTTACGGATCATGTCGCGCACAGTGGACATCGGTTATCTCCTTGGCGTGTATTGAATTTCTCACAGTATAGACAAGAATTGCAGGAATAGCAAGCAAAAGCGCGACAGAATGTCAACCGACATGGAGAAAACAAAAAGGGATATGGATTTTGAGCGCGATCTGCAGCTGTCAGTAACGTAAAGACGGCGTCTCATGACGCCGTCTTTATCTGTTTCTGCCCTAGCGCCCAAACAACTTTAAGTTGATGGGGAAAAGCGGCTGAAATTTTGCCGCTTTTCTCCTGCATCTTCATGTTGGTTGGATACTAGCGCATGTTACTGCTGCCGGAGTTTTTATCTTCCATTGTTCTGACAAGCACGGCGCGCACCGCGATGCGGTTTGAGTACAAGCCTGAGGCTTCGTTGTAGTCTTTGCAGGTCAGGAGGGTGAGCCAGGGAGTGTCTTCGTGTTGGAGAACCCCAATACTAAACGGTTTGACAATGCGGTTGGTGCGCGCTTCATAGGTATAGGCCGTTCCAAAAGCATGGATAATGATGGTATCACCCCAGCGTAATTTGCCGAGTTCAGCAAACGGTCCTTCCTGTCCGTTTGGCAGGACGGTATGCCCGGTCAGAACGCTGTTGCCCGACCAGCCTGGGAAGGCGGTGCCTTCCAGCCAGCCCGCTTCGTCCCACAACCAGGTCAAGTTCCAATCTTCTTCTATTAATGGCACGCCGACGATGGGCATCTTCAGCCCGAGGCGTGGAATCTCCAACCATACATTGGTTTCGCGATAAGCCATTTCCGCAGGCTGTTCAGGGATGAGGGTAATGCGATTTGGCGCAAAACCGGTGGCAGGCAGGCTTGCCGGAAGGCTGACTTCTTCGTCGTCGGATTCTACGTCTGCGGCTGGCGCATTGATCGTTACCGAGTCTGAGACGGCATAGATATTGACATCATCCAGCGGATCGTACCAGCGTTCGGTGGAGGTATCATTATACACGCTCAGTTGAACTGGGTCGCCAGTCAGCTGCGGGTCAATTTCCAAAGAGGTCCATGCCACATTGGCGGAGTTGGAGGCGGGCGAACTGACCAAACGCGCATTGAAGGTGATTGTGGCCGTAGAACCGAGCGGGAAGACATCCCACTGGAAAATCAAGTTGGAAGTTGAAGCAGGACAATAGGCCGGCGCAGCGGGGGTGGTGGGCGCAAGTCCACTATATACGATGGAACATGGAATGTATTCCAATTCCGGCGGCAGGATGTCTGTCACAACAACATCGAAGGCGTCTGTAGCGCTTAATAAACTATGGTTAATCGTCAACGTAAATTGGATGGGCGTGCCCAGCGGTACTCCAGCGGAGGGGGTTGCTGATTTGTCAATGACAAGGTCCGGTTCAATAATGTTCACTTCAGGGGCGCTGGCAGAGAATGAGCCGCCGGTAAACGCCCAGGCTGCATTATTGTTTAAATCAACGCCGTCCTGATTTTCGATCACATCCAATACGATGGCACGGTATTGAATTCGCAGGGTGGCCGCGCTGGTTTGCGCGGGAATATCGCCAATGGTAAAGACCACTTGCCTGCCTGGGTTAGCCGGGTTGGAAGGCGGGTCGCCAGAGTCGACCAGCGGAGAAACAACCGCGCTTGAACAAATTGCGGCAGTTTGGTCTACACCGGCCACTTCTGCAAGCAGACAATCTACAAAGGCAAGTCCTTTGTCCATCTGGTCGGTCAAGGTGACGCTCGTCAGCGGCGTGCCGACAGGAAGATTGACAAGCACTTCGTAGGTGAGGATTTCGCCGATGGCGACATCCGGATCTGTTGTGAAGGTTTCGTTGGTACCAACAAGAGTCTTGGTCACTGCGCCGTTGTTGCCTGTAAAGCCAAAGTCCACCGTTGGGTTGAGTGTGGAGCCTGTGGAATTGACGACGGTGTTGTTGCTTGCCGCGCCTGAACTTCCGGGCGTGAGTGTCACCACATTGCTGGCGGCTTGCCCCACGCCCACGCCAACGCCGTTATCGTTGTTATCGGTGTTGGTATCCGGGTTGGCGGTGTCGGCGTTATCAGCAGTATCCACTGTGCTGGAGTAGCCGACAGGCGGAGTGGCGCGCACAATGTAACTGCCTTGCGGCAAGCCGCTGAAGAGATACAAGCCGTTTGCGCCAGTGGTCATGCCGCCGGGCGCGTCATCCGCCGTGCCGAGGATGCCGTCGGGACCAACGGTGATCTCAGTTGAGCCGTTGGCGGCAAATAACTGAACCGTCGCGCCGGCAAGCGGGGTATCTGTGCCGCTATCGTATGCGCCATTGGCATTTACATCTACAAAGATCAGGTTGCCTAGTTCCACGCGGTAGAAACCGAAGTCCACCGTCATGTTGGCGCGCAAGTCGGGAGCAATGCCCTGACCAACTCCGCTTTCAAGATCGGATTCGCCAACAGGTTCAACATTTCCAGGTCCGAGGGTGACTGGCAGGGCTGTTACCGCGCCGGGCAGGGCGCCAAACAGGTTCAGCGTGCCGTTATCTTCACTGTCGGTGTCATTATCGCCATCGGGCGCGGCGGTTTCGCTGACGGCGCCTGATCCGTCCATCGTAGTGGCAGAGGACCAGTAACTTTCCAGCGCGCCGCCTGGGGCAAAGTTGGAAGCGGCAATAGAGACGATGTAATTACCGGCGGCAAGGGTATCGAAAAGGTAATAGCCGCCGTTGGCAGTGGTATCAGTGGCGAGCGCAGGGAGGATTGGATTGCCGAGCAGGTCGGCGGCATAGAGTTCCACCACCACGCCGTTTACACCCACTTCGCCTGCGTCAATCTGGCTGTTGTTGTTGGTATCAAACCAGACGCGGTTGCCGAGCGAATACGTTGTGACAGTGAAGCCAAAGTCAATGGTTGGGTTGGATGTGGTCCCGCTGGACTGGGTCACTGTGTTGTTGCTCTGCGCGCCCACGCTGCCGGGCGTCAGGCTGACGGCGGCGGAG
>JACAEP010000246.1 GCA_013388795.1 Chloroflexota bacterium
GGCGAAGCGGTCACATCCATGACGCTTGCCAGCCGCATGGCGCTTGCCAACATGAGTTCCGAAATGGGCGCGAAAGCGGGTCTCGTTGACCCGACAGGGCTTGACCTTTGGTATCCCTTCGAGCCGACTTTCCCCGATGCGGACGCGGAATACGTCCGCGAGTTGAGCGTGGATGTGTCAACACTTCATCCGCAAATTGCCAAACCGCACTCGCCTGAGAATGTCGTTTCGATTGACGAACTCAAAGGTACGAAAATCCATTATGCCTTTATCGGTTCATGCACCAACACACGTCTCGAAGACCTGCATGCCGCGGCGCAAGTGTTGAAAGGAAAAAAACTGACCAGCACACGCCTCATCATTGCGCCTGCCTCCAAAAAAGTGTTCAACGATGCGCTCAAAGATGGCACGATTGAGATTCTCTCCGAAGCAGGCGCGACCTTCATCACCTCGGGGTGTGGTCCCTGCGTTGGGTCACATCTCGGTGTGCCTGGCGATGGCGAAGTGGTCATCTCGTCCACGAACCGTAATTTTCAAGGACGCATGGGCAACCCGAAGGCGCTTGTGTATTTGAGCTCTCCCGCTGTTGTGGCGGCGTCCGCGCTGGCGGGGGAGATTGTGGAGCCAGAGGAATGACGATGGACAATCGACGGCAGACCGCTGACCGCCGACGGAAGACCGCTTGGTTAAAGGCGGTCGGCGGTCTATCGTCTGCGGTCAAAAATCGGAAACCAATAACGCTATGACTCACCCCACCACCCACGTTTACCCCATTGACAACATCGACACCGACCGCATCATCCCTGGCAAATACACCAAGACCTTGGATATGTCCGCGCTGGCTTCGCATGTGCTTGAAGACCTCGACCCTGACTTCGCAAAGAATGTTCAGCAAGGCGATATTTTGGTGGCGGGGAACAACTTTGGCTGCGGTTCGTCGCGTGAGCAGGCGCCGATCGCCATCAAAGCCGCGGGCGTTTCGGTTGTAGTTGCAAAAACTTTTGCAAGAATTTTTTATCGCAACGCCATCAACATCGGCTTGCCCGTCATCGAAGTGGAACATCACAACATTCAGTCAGGCGATTCGATTTCGGTTGACCTTGAGAACGGCATCGTCACAAATCATACAAAGAACGAAACCTATCAAGCCGCCAAAATGCCCCAGCAGATGATTGACATTCTCAACGCGGGTGGGTTGGTGAATTATCTTGTTCAACATGGCGATTATGTGTAAACGACCGCTGACCGCCGACCGCAATTACCAATGACCAGTTACAACTCGTCCACCGTCTGCCGTCAAAATCTCTTATGACCCTCCACGCCCTCTCCTCCCTCCGCGTTCTCGAATTCAGTCATGCTGTGCTCGGTCCTGCCTGCGGGCTTGTCCTTGCCGACCTTGGCGCGGAAGTGATTCGCATTGAACCCATAGATGGCGACCCGACCCGCAAACTCAAGGGCTTCGGCACGGGCTATTATCCGTTTTTCAATCGCAACAAAAAAAGTTTGGCGGTTGATATTAAATCAGAACAAGGCAAAGAGATCATTTTCAAATTATTGGAATCGACGGATGTATTGATCGAAAATTTTGCGCCTGATACGATGACTCGTCTTGGCTTTGGCTACGACGCTCTCGCCTCTCTCTACCCGACGCTTGTCTACTGCTCCCTGAAAGGATTCCTCCCTGGACCTTACTCTGCCCGACTCGCCCTCGACGAAGTCGTCCAAATGATGAGCGGACTCGCCTACATGACGGGCCCCGTCGGTCAGCCGCTGCGGGCGGGCGCCTCAGTCATTGACATCATGGGCGGCACCTATGGAGCAGTTGCAGTCCTCGCTGCGTTACGCGAGCGCGATGTGACAGGCAAAGGTCAAGAAGTGAAATCTGCATTGTTTGAAACCGCCGCCTTCTTAATGGGACACCACATGGCATACGCGGCAGTGACCAAGCAACCTGTTCCGCCCATGCCAGCGCGGGTCAGCGCCTGGGCGGTCTATCGCACATTCAACACTTGTGACAATGAACTGGTCTTCATCGGTGTGACCAGTGACAAGCAATGGGTGCGCTTCTGCGAGTCGTTTGACATGCACGACCTGCTTGCGGATGAACGTCTCGCCACGAACAATGGTCGCATTGACCAGCGCGAGTGGCTGATCCCCAGCCTGATGGAAAGAATTGCAAAATATTCCAAAGCCGATGTGCTAAAGCGCTGCGAAACTGCCGACCTGCCGTTTTCGCCGATTGCTAAACCCGAAGACCTGTTCACCGACGAGCAATTGATTCAGGGACACAGTTTATTGGATACTGTTTTACCCAATGGCGATGTGACTCAACTTCCGCGCCTGCCGCTGTTGTTGGACGGCGAAGGTTCACAGTTGCAAATCCACCCTCCCAAAATCGGCGAACATTCGCGGGAAGTGCTGGCGGATGTTGGATTTGGTATTAAACAAATTGAGGAATTGATTGGTAAAGGTGTTGTGGCTGGATGAAGAATGACCGCCGACGACCGACCGCTGACCGCGCTTGATAAACGGTCTGCCGTCCGCGGTCTGCGGTCAGAACTTCGAGAAACAAAATTATCAGGAGAACTTATGTACGACCTACTCATCAAAAATGCGAAACTTGTGCGACCTAATCAAACGACCATCGAGGCGGTGGATATCGCTGTCAGCGGAGGAAAAATTTCGAAGGTGGCACCAGCCATCCCTGCGGAAGATGCGAAGCAAGTCCATGATGCGAAGGGACTGTTGGCGTTCCCTGGTCTTGTAGATGGACACATGCATGTCGGTATCTATTCTCCGTTAGCCGAAGATGCGATCACTGAATCCAAAGCGGCGGCGATGGGTGGGGTGACATCGGCTTTGACATATTTCCGCACGGGCGAATATTATTTGAACAAGGGCGGCTCGTATAAGGATTTTTATCCTGAGGTGTTGGATATTTCAAAAGGCAAATACTGGGTGGATTATGCCTATCATCTCGCGCCGATCAATCGCGGACACATTGACGAGATGCCAATGTTGATGAATGACTTCGGGGTGTCGTCGTTCAAGATCTTTATGTTTTACGGCGGGCATGGACTGCATGGCAAGTCTGACCAGCAGCATAATTTTTTGAAGTCGGAAGAGGGCGAGAAATATGACTTTGCGCATTTTGAGTTCATCATGCGCAAGTTGAGCGAGATGATCGAAGCAAACCCGAAACAGGCGCCGCATATCAGTTTGAGTCTGCATTGCGAAGTGGCGGACATTTTGAATGCGTACACGTCGATGGTGCAGAAGGACGGCAAGTTGAAGGGACTGCACGCCTACAACGCCGCGCGTCCGCCGCATAGTGAGGGACTGGCGGTGTTCATCGCTTCGTATCTCGCGCATGAGACCAGTTGCGCGAATATCAACTTGTTGCATTTAACTTCTCGCAAAGCGCTCGAAGCCGCGTTGATGATGCGAGATTTATTTCCGCACATTAACTTTAGGCGTGAAGTAACGATTGGACATTTACTGCTCGATACCGATGAGCCCAACGGCGTGCTGGCGAAGGTCAACCCGCCGATTCGTCCGCGTGCGGATGTGGAATTTTTGTGGGAGAAAGTTTTGAGCGGCGATGTGGATTGGGTGGTCAGTGACCATGCCTGCTGTTCGACTGAGGTGAAGTACAACGCCGATCATCCCGATGACATTTGGATGGCGAAGTCTGGCTTTGGCGGCACGGAATATATGTTGAGCGGTTTGCACAGCGAAGGGTCCAAGCGCGGACTTTCCTTGAATCGCATGGCAGAACTCGTCTGTTGGAATCCTGCCCAGCGTTATGGACTTTTATCGAAAGGCGATATCGCCGAAGGCTACGACGCGGATATTGTTCTGTTCGACCCGAACGAGTCATTTGTGGTTCGAGCCGCCGAGTCCGAGTCGGGTCAGGGATATACGCCGTTTGAAGGACACGAACTCACAGGGCGAGTGAAAGCCACGTTTGTAAGAGGGAATAAGGTTTTTGAGAATGGGAAGATTTTGGGCGAAGCGAAGGGGCAGTATCTTCGCCGCCCGATGGAAAATGCATAACCACAAAGGAGACAAAGGTACACAAAGGAAAACCTTTGGTTTTTCACCTTTGCGCTCCTTCGTGACCCTTCGTGGTTGAAAAGGATTAAATGAACAAACGCCTCTTAAACGTCGGACTTATCGTCCTCATAGACATGCTCGGCTTCGCGCTGATCGTGCCGCTGTTAACCTTCTTCGCCGATTCGTTCGGCGCGACAGAATTCCAAACGGGTTTGCTCGTCTCGTCCTATGCGCTCATGCAAATGATTGGCGCGCCGATGCTTGGGCGTCTCTCCGATAAATA
>JACAEP010000271.1 GCA_013388795.1 Chloroflexota bacterium
GCTGGGACCCGCGTCCGCATCGGGACGACATCTTTGGCTACGGCGGCTACACCTACGGACCCGTGGTGGAGCGCGCCGCGCCCAACAACTTGCCGCCCACGTTCTGGAAGCGGTCGAATGGATGTGGACTTACCCCGAAACTGCCGAACCGCAGACAGTCATCGTTTATGCCTGGAACGAACTCTCGGAAGGCGGCTGGCTCGTCCCCACATTGGAAGAGGGCGACGCGCGGCTGCGCGCCATCAGCGAAGCGCTGCTGAACCGCTGACCCCGAAAGCCGCCGAACAAAGCGTGCAGCCAACTGGTGGGATTCTGCGGCATTTTTTCGAGCATTTTTCTGGCTTCGAGTTTTTCCTACTCCAAAGCCGAATCCCAGCCCGCCCACACGCAGGTATCCCACTCGCTTCGCTAGAGGACGATGACCCAAACCGTTAGCCCCCCCCTCTAAAACATTATCAATTTTATGCTACACTTGCTTTAAGAAATTCACAATGACTATTCAGAGTAGCGTTCAAATCGGAAATGTTATTCGAAGTGCCGTTGCATTCAACGTCAAAAACTGGCTAGGTGGCACGATGAATTCTGATTCTTTAATTCAGTCTGTTCAAGATTTTTTCGCTGTTTTAGAGCAACGCGAGATTGATTATGTTCTTGTCGGGGGAATTGCCATCCTTCATTATGTTGAAGGACGAAACACCCAAGATTTAGACCTACTTATGGCTTTATCATCGTTGGAAAAGCTGCCTGAACTAAAAATATCCGACCAAGATGTGAATTTTATTCGAGCCAATTACAACGAATTGCAAATTGACGTCTTGCTTACTCAAAATCCACTTTTCAAGAAAGTCCATAAAGAATATTCAAAGGTACAAAGATTTCTTGACCGCGCCATCCCTCTGGCAACAGTGGAAGGTTTATTGTTGTTAAAACTGTATGCTCTGCCCTCTTTATATCGACAGGGTAATTTTGCTAGAGTCGGTATTTACGAAAATGATATTGCAACCTTGCTTCACTATTATCAGCCTGACATTCCGACATTATTAAGCGCGCTATCCAAATATGTGGACGAGAATGATTTTGCAGAAATTAAGAGTGTCGTCTCAGATATTCAAAATCGTATCAAGCGCTTCAAAAAATAAGTTTTGCGAAGCAGGCAGGTGGCTAACAAAGCACGCACCCGACGCGAGAGACTGCCCGGAGGACGCGCGCGATTTACAAGCATTTTTCTGCGCCCCAGCATTTCCCCGGCGCGGGTATCCCACTCGTTTTACTCAAGGACGATAGCGCAAACCGTTCGTCTCTTCCCTGCTGTCCCAGTTGTATAATTGCGGCATGATAAAACTCACCGACAACAAAAAACGCAAAATTCTAAAAACTCATCAAAATGGGCAGACCGCTGCCTGATAAATACCGTTTATCAAGAGAACCCATCCATGAATGGAACACGAATACTCGAATGCGAGTCGCCTGGAAGAATTTGAAAAGTACGCGCCGAAATCATTTAGCGAACTCGTCAATAATTTCAGGAAGCACAAAAATCAAGACTAAAATTCGTGAAAGCAAAACTCAGAGAGTCTTTCTCCGGGTTTTTGTTTACTTCAATTTTCAATCTCGATCTTAATCCCCTCCTCGAAACTGCGCGGACTAAAACCAAAATCTTTTTTCGCTTCTTCATATAAGAATGCCTTGTTCTCATTTAATCTCAGCGCCTGTTCGGCTTTGATGGGCAGGCGCAATCGAATCCGTTCAGTGAATTGCAAAAAACGGACGATGGGCATATAAGGCAGATGCAGCTTCCACATACGTTTGCGGAGTGTAAATGCCACTGTGTCGATGACCTGGTTATACGTCAGCGGGGTTTTGCCTGCAATGTTGTAACTTCTGCCGATGGTCACATTATTTTGCAAAGCAAGCAGCACGGCTTGAGCGACATCGTCCACGAAGATGGGCTGCTGTAAATGATTTCCGCTTCCAACTACGGGGATAATTGGCGATTGTTTCATAAAACGAATCAAACGCCACATATTTCTGTCTCGTGGGCTGCCGTAGATCATGGTCGGGCGCAGGATGGTGTAATCCAGCCCGCTGGCTTGGATGGCCTCTTCAGCGGCAAGGCGAATGGATTTGCTGCTCGTATTCAACTGGGTGAAGATGGCGGTGGTGCTGATGAAAATTCCGCGCTTCACGCCCGCCTCTTTTGCGGACCTTAGAATTGAGGCTGCGTGCCCGAAGCCGAGCGATGCAATGTTGACGAGCACGTCTGTGTCGCGCAGGGCGGCGGTCAACGCTTTGGGGTTGGATAAATCTCCGACCGCCCACTCAACTTTGAGCGAGGAAAGAGGCGAACGGTCACTTGTTTCACGAACAAAACAGCGGACTTGGTATCCGCTGTCCAAAAGTAGAGGGACGACGCGCGAGCCGGTAAACCCCGTCGCGCCTGTGACTAGAACTTTCATGCCTTCACCAACTTTTCGAGCAGATCAAGCGTTTCATCTAACGTACCGCGCCGATTGAGGTTCTTGACCAAATACTCACGCGCATTCACGCCCATTGTTTTCACTTGTGCAGGGTTCTGTGAGAGCTCGAGAATTTTTTGCGCGAGCATGGCATCATCCGCCGGGTGGACGTACACACCGCCGCGCGACGACTCGATCAACTCGTGGGTAATGCCTTCAATGACGATGATGCTGGCGCGTCCTGCCGCCATGTAATCGAAGACCTTGTTCGGGTAGGTGGTGCGGAAGGCGGGGATGTCTTGCAAAATGGCAAGACAAACATCGGCAGATGCGACGATAAGCGGCATATCCTTTTTGGGACGCGTGCCTGCAAAGATGACGTTGGTAAGATTTTTATTTTGCGCTTCAGTTTCGAGGCGTTTTTTTTCTTTGCCGTCGCCAAACAATACAAACATAATCCTTTCTTCTTTCTTCAATCTTTCCGCCGCGCGAAGCAGCGTATCAATATCATTTGCCTGACCCAACGCCCCCGCATACAAGACCACAAATTTATCTTCGACCTTGAGCTCCTTGCGAATCGAAGATCCGTCAATGGACGGGTTGAACATGTCCACGTCGGCGCCGTATGGGATATAGGTAACTTTGTCCGCAGGCACACCTTTAGCAAGCATATACTCACGATAAGCAGGCGAGTTAACTAAAATATGATCCGCACGCTTATACAAAAAGTTTTCAAGCCAGCGTGAAAGCGCAATAATGACGGGATTTTTCAGCACGCCCATGCTGATACCGAACTCGGGCCACAGGTCGCGCACTTCGAGCAGGAAGGGTTTGCCGCGCAGCAAAGCGACGACCCACGCTGAAACGGCTTGAAAGATTGGGGGCGTGGTGCCCAGCACGAGGTCCACGTCTTCGAGGCACAGCGCGGTCAGGATCGAGGAGAACATGAAGCTAAAGAAGGCAATGATTCGCCAGAAATAACTGCGATGAATGGCAGGGTAAATGTAGGAACGCAACACGCGCACGCCGCTAAAATTTTGCTCGGCGTATAAGCCGCGACGCTCCACCGTGCGCTGACCAGTCTGATAGTTCAAGTCGCTGGCGACGATGACGAGTTCGTGTCGGCGCTTTTTGAGGTACTGCCCCATTTCAAAGTGACGGGTGTGCCCGGGTTCGTCCGGCGAGACAAAGACTTGGTTGATGAGCAGGATTTTCATGTAAAGAGAGATTATAAATGCAGAATGACGATTGGTTTGGAGAAATTTATGTTTGCAGGTTTGATGGGCTAACTTTCTAAACGCAAATTTGACTACACGCAAAAACTTTGAGAGTCTTTGATAGATTGCCTGCGTACAATCAAAATCAAAATCAAGGAAAGGAATTACTCTCATGGAAATCCCTCGACATTGGCGTCTCAAAAAACAGCGATATGGTCTCGTCGGTGAGGTCTGCCCTCACTGCGATCACAAGATATTCCCCCCGCGCGATGTCTGCCCAAACTGCGGCGACGAAGCGAAAGACACATTCACCTTTAGCGGTAAAGGTGAAGTGTATTCCTATACCACCATTTACGAAGCCCCCAGCGGTTTTGAGAACAGCGCGCCTTACACGGTGGCGCTCATCAAATTGGAAGAGGGCCCGATTGTGACTGCCCAACTGACCGACCTGGATGGCCAACCCGTCGAAATTGGTATGCCAGTGGAGATGGTGACGCGCAAAATGCGCAATGATGGCGACGAACGCGGCATTATTGTATACGGGTATAAGTTCAGAAAACGAACGTAGGCGGCACGTAGGCGGCGGAAATTTACGGCAAGATCAGGTTTTACTCCTCTGTTTTGGAAACAGGGGAGTTTTTTATCAACGCGAAAAACAGAAATCGATCTGAAAAATTATCATTTATTCATGTGTTCTGCCTGACAAAGGGTTGTTTTGGAATTTTTTTGATTTTTCCAGCGTTAATGTATAATTTTATTTTGACTATTGGTAAAAAAGTCGAATTTCCATTAAATTGGAGACCAGAATATGATAAAAAGTTCCAAGAACATTGTGCTGGATAAAGTGGATAAATCCCTCCTGCGCGCGCTTCAAGCAGATGGTCGTCTGAGCAACGTCCAACTTGCGCGCAAGATTAGTCTCTCGCCGCCTGCCACCCATGCCCGTTTGCGAAGGCTTGAAAAGGACGGCTACATCCGACAATACACCGCCGTCGTGGATCGCGACAAGGCTGGCTACGACCTGCTGTGCTTCATCCACATTGCGATGCAGATGCACCAATACGAGCAAGTGGATAAGTTTCGCAAACTGATTCAGAAGATGCCCGAAGTGCTGGAGTGCCATCACATCACGGGCGAGTACGATTATCTACTGAAAGTCGTCCTGCGCAACCGAAAAGATTTGGAGCGTTTTGTCGTGGATCGTCTCACCCCCATTCCTGGCGTGTCGCGCATTCACACAAGTTTAGTGTTTACCGAAGTCAAATCCACAACCGCATTACCGCTGGAGTAGTAGAAGACCTGACAGGTTTCATACAAGTCTCTCCAACTACTACCCTCCGCGGAAACCTGTCAGGTCTCAAAAACTATTTCCACGGAGGACGAATGACTGAACCGCGCAAGAAAATGACCCTGCCCGCCCTGTACCAAAAAGTGGCGGAGAAACAGCCCATCACCTGGCTCACCTGTTACGACTACCCCACCGCGTACATGCAAGACCAGGCGGGCGTGGACATGATCCTCGTCGGCGACAGCCTCGGCATGACCATGCTCGGCTACGACTCGACCCTGCCCGTCACGATGGACGACATGATCCGTCACGCGGCGGCAGTCCGTCGCGGCGCGCCGAACGTTTGGCTTGTCGGCGACATGCCGTACATGACCTACCAACCGAGCGTGGAATCCGCCATCCGCAACGCGGGGCGTTTCATGGCAGAAGCGGGATGCGACTGCATCAAACTCGAAGGCGGCGCGGCAATGGCGGATCGCATCAAGGGGATTGTGGATGCGGGGATTCCCGCCATCGGGCACCTCGGACTCACGCCTCAATCTGTCTCCGCTTTGGGCGGGTTCAAGTTGCAGGGAAAGTCTGCCACGCTGGCAAAGAAGATCGTGGACGACGCCAAAGCGCTTGAAGATGCGGGCGCGTTCTGCATCCTGCTCGAACTCGTCCCCGATAGATTGTGTCAACTCATCACCGAACGCGCCAAGAACGCCATCATCATGTCGCTCGGTTCGGGAC
>JACAEP010000106.1 GCA_013388795.1 Chloroflexota bacterium
AAATCCAAACCCGCGACCGCTTCACGGTTCATCAAGACATCATGTCTTCGGTGGATTCACTCCTGCGTGACGTGCCCATCCCACCGGAAGTGCGCACGCGCGATGAAGCGGGTGAGATCAAGATCGAGAAAGCCGCACCCGCTCCAAAGTCCAGAAGTGAAGCGCCGACAAAAACCCCGCTTCGGACTCGACGTCAGCAGCCTGCCACACAACCCGTCGAACATGCGCCTGCGCCGAATCAGGTTCCGAACGTTGGCGCAAAGTTACAGACCATCCGCATCTTCGCCTATGGCGTGGCGCGCAATCGACTCCAGCAAGCTGCCAAGCGACTGGGTGTGCCTGCCGTTGTTGTGACCGACGCCGCCGAAGCTGACGTGCTGGTGACGCTGCGCACGTACTATCGCAACCGCGAGCACACTATCATGGATGCTGAAGCACGCGGCATGCCGATCTATGTGCTGCGCGCAAATTCGGTCTCGCAGACCGAGCAGTTCATCAGCGACTTGTATAGCCTGACCGAGCACGTGCAGCGTGACAATATGGAAGACATTCGCGATCAGGCGAAGCAAGCCATCAGTGCGGTCTTGAACGGCGAACGCTTCATTGACCTGCCGCCGGGACCTTCGCTTGTGCGCCGCCTGCAACACGAAATGGCGCGTGATGCCGAATTGGTTTCTCACTCGTATGGCAAAGAACCGAGAAGGCATGTGCGGATTTTCAGGGAATAGGACGCGGTGAATAGTGAATAGGGAGCAGGCATGTTCTGCTCCCTATTTTTTATGTTACCATTCGCAATATCCTATTCACTTAAACCTATTCACTATTCCCTAACTTATGTTCATCACCCTTGAAGGTCCCGAAGGCTCGGGCAAAACATCTCACATTCCTCATCTCGTAGAATTTCTGCGCGAGAAGGGCTATACTGTCTTTCCAACCCGTGAACCCGGTGGGACTTCTATCAGCGAGCAGATTCGTGATGTGCTGCATGATATGAAGAACGCCGAGATGCATCCGCGCACGGAGACATTGCTTTACCAAGCGGCACGCGCTCAAATCGTGGAGCAGGTCATCCAACCGCGCCTTGCGGCTGGCGAGATCGTCATTTCAGACCGATATTATGATTCAACCATCGCTTATCAGGGCTATGGTCATCAGCAGAATTTGGATGAGATCCGCGCTCTGGTGAAATATGCTACCGGCGGGCTGACTCCCGACCTGACGATTCTGCTTGATCTGGATGTGGAAACAGGCTTGGGCAGAAAGAAGAAAGATAACGAGTGGAATCGTCTGGATGCCTATACGGTTGAGTTTCACAAGCGTGTCCGCGCCGGGTATTTGGAGATGGTCACAGCCGAACCGAAGCGCTGGGTGGTGGTCAACTCGGAGCAGGCATGGCAGGCGGTGCAGGCAGAGTTGAGGAACATTATTATTAAAGGATTGGAAGAAAAGAAGAAATGATCGCTACCGACGAAAAAGATATCAATGGCTTGCGAGCCGCGGGAAAAGTCTGCGCGCAAGCCATGCAATTGATGATGGCAAGCGCCAGGCCCGGCATGACCACCCTGGAACTGGACCAAATTGGAGAGGAGTTCTTAAAGAAAAACGGCGCCACGTCTGCGCCGCGCGCGATGTATAACTTTCCGGGCGGCACGTGCATCAGCGTCGCGCCAGTCATTGCGCACGGCATTCCCGGAGAGCATGTCATTCAAGACGGCGAGCTTATCAACATCGATGTCTCTGCTGAGTTGAACGGCTACTTCGGCGATACCGGCGCTTCGATGGTGGTGGGCGCGTCTACGCCGGAATACGATAAATTGCTGGCAAGCGGCAAAGCCATATTGGAGAAAGTCCTCACCCGGGTGCGCGCAGGCAAACCGCTCAACATCATTGGCAGGACGGTGCAACAGGAAGCCAATAAAAGTGGTTACAACCCCATCTTTGATTTGACCGGTCATGGCATTGGGCGGCAGCTGCACGATAAACCTTCCGCTGTGTATAACTTTTACAAACCGGATGACCGCCGCGCCCTTGAAAACGGGCTGGCGCTGGCCATTGAACCGTTCCTCACCACCGGGCAGGGACATGTCGTCGAAAAGGCAGACGGCTGGTCATTGAAAACGGTCGATAATACCATTGCCGTTCAATTCGAGCACACCGTTATCGTCACCAAGGGCGAGCCGATCATTTTGACCCTTCCATAAAACCCACATAATTCCCCGGCAGTTCACAGGTTAGAGTTGTGTAAATGTCGCCTTTTGGCGCTTGACCCTGCTCCATGAAGGGATGAAAATAAGCATCATGGACTATAAAGATTATTACAAAACCCTTGGCGTAGACCGCAAAGCCAGCGCGGACGAGATCCGCGCGGCGTACCGCAAACTCGCCATGAAATATCATCCCGACAAGAATCCCGGCGATAAAAAGGCGGAAGAAAAATTCAAGGAGATCAACGAAGCCTATCAAGTCTTGAGCGACGATCAGAAACGCGCGCATTATGACCGGCTGGGCAGCGCCTACTCCAACTATCGCTCCACCGGGGGCAGGCCGGGTGATTTTCGTTGGGATGATTGGTACCAGCAGGGGGCGGGGCAGCGCGGCGGCAATGTCAATATGGATGACCTGTTTGGCCACAGCGGCGGGATCAATGGTTTCTCCGATTTCTTTCGCGCCATTTTTGGCGAAGCCATGCGTTCGCAGCAAGGACGCGGCAACCCGTTCGCGCAAGAGTCACCGGGGTATGAGCAGGAAGTTGGTATCAGTTTTCAAGAAGCGTTTGAAGGGACTACTCGTCAGTTGCAGAAGCAGGATGGTAAGAAGTTAACCGTCCGTATTCCGGCTGGGGTGAAGACCGGCTCTCGGGTACGGGTGGCAGGTGCCGGTCCCGATGGAACCGATCTTTATTTGTTAATTCAGGTTGAAGAGGATGGTCGCTTTGAGCGGGATGGCAGTCACCTGACCACGACATCCACCGTGGACGTATTTACCCTGCTCCTTGGCGGCGATACAGAGGTGGAAACGCCGACTGGCAAGGTCAAATTGGGCATTCCGGCAGGCACCCAGCCTGAGCAAGTCTTTCGGCTGGCGGGGCGCGGCATGCCCAGCGTGAAGGATGCTGCGTTAAAGGGAGATTTGTATGTCAAACTCAAGGTGAAAATTCCCAAGTACCTGTCGTCCAAGCAGCGGGAGCTGATCGAAGAAGCTTCTCGAATCAAGTTTTAGCGCAAGGAGTACCCAATATGAGAAAGAACTTAGTAATTCTTATTTTAGCGCTGGCTGTGCT
>JACAEP010000197.1 GCA_013388795.1 Chloroflexota bacterium
ACTTCTTCCATTGCTGCAAGGATGACGCGCGCAACTTCGTCACAACGTGTGATGCCGCCAAAGATGTTGAATAACACAGCTTTTACGTTTGGATCGGTGAGGATGATACGCATTGCCGCGGCTACTTTCTCTGCGCCCGCGCCGCCGCCGATATCAAGGAAGTTGGCGGGTTCGCCGCCGAAGAGTTTGATCACGTCCATGCTGGTCATTGCCAGACCGGCGCCGTTGACCATGCAGCCAATATTGCCATCGAGCTTGATGAAGGACAAGCCATATTTACGCGCTTCGATCTCTGCCGGGGCGTCTTCATCTGTGTCGCGCATTTCTGCCAGCTCGGGCTGGCGGAAGAGCGCATTGTCGTCGATCATCATCTTGCCATCGAGCGCGACCATCTTTTTGTCTTTGGTGATGACCAGCGGGTTGATCTCTGCCAGAGAGGCGTCGGTGCTTTGGTACACCTGCCATAAGCCCATGGCGATCTTGGTGAAATCTTTCCAGTAATCGCGGGGCAGGTCAATGGCGACTGCCACATCACGCGCTTGGTATTCACGCAAGCCGAGCAGCGGGTCGATGTTGACTTTGATAATCTTCTCAGGAGTCTTGGCTGCTACTTCTTCGATGTCTACACCGCCGGCAGCGGAGGCGATGAGAACCGGTTTCTTGGCAGCGCGGTCGTCGGTGATGGCGAAGTAGATTTCTTGATCAATGGCAGAGGCTTCATCCACTAATACTTTGCGGACGGGGAGTCCTTTGATCTCCATGCCAAGGATTTGAGTGGCGAGCTGTTCGGCTTCGTTGGAGTCTTTGGCAAGTTTTACGCCGCCTGCTTTACCGCGCCCACCCACCAGCACCTGAGACTTAACGACAACGCGACCACCCAACTCTTCTGCAATTTGCTTTGCTTCCTGAGCGGTGGTCGCTACGCGTCCTTTGGGGATGGGGATGCCAAACTTTGAAAAAATATTCTTTGATTGGTATTCGTGGAGTTTCATTATTCTCCCTCGGGGGATTTATTTTTTGCTTGAAAGCATCGGCATTATACCACCTAAGAAATACAGAACAGCAACAAAACTGCCCTCGATCATTTAGATCGAGGGCAGTTGCTTCGCTTATGGGAGTGTAAACCGCATTAACCGATTGAAGGCTCCATCGGTCACCCAGATGTTTCCATCCGGGTCTACAGCAATGCCCGATGCAAGCCCAAACCCGGCGCTTGTTTCGCTGTAATCGCCCCATACGCGGACAATCTCTCCATTTTGGTCGAATTCCATCACGCGATACCCTTCCGGGTCAGTGATAAATACATGCAAATCATCGTTCACCGCAATGAAGGGTTTATTTTCAAGCGATTGGCCAAACCAACCGAACACATCCCATTGCTTATCCGGCAGAAAGGTCAGCCCATCTTCCGTCTCAAAGCGTGTGAAGGTTTGAATGCGTTGATTCCATGTATCGGCGATATAGACGGTTCCATTGCGGTCAATGGCGACGCCTGTCGGCTCATCGAACTGTCCCGGTTCGAATCCCGCCGAACCGAACTCAGTGATGTAATTCCCGTCCGCATCGAACACGACGATGCGCTTGTTTCCGGTATCTGTAACATAGACGCGCCCTTCGGCGTCAACAGCCAGTCCGCGCGGACCATAGAACGAGTCGGGCGTTTCGCCTTGTCCGAACGAACCCCAAGTTTTGACAAATCTGCCGTCGGCGGTGAATTTTTCTATGCGGTGATTCCAGGTATCGGCTACATAGACCGAGCCGTCTGGTCCAACTGCGATGCCCCATGGCTCATTGAAAGTTCCCTCTCCAATCGGCGTGGAGACTCCATCGGCAAAGGCGCCCCATTCATGCAGGATGTTTCCCTGTAAATCGAGATGTAAGATGCGGTGGTTGCGTGAGTCTGCCACGTACACAGTTCCATTCGCCGCAAATGCAAGCGAGCGCGGCGCATTCATCAGCACGGGATTTGCTTGCGCGGTATCGAAGACCAGGTTTGGTGTAAGAACAATGTACTTGCCTTCGGTGGGGTCCTGCGTGAGCTCTTCGTCCCCGCCGGTTGAAATGCCGTAATTCCAAATTTGCGCCGCCACATCTTTACGAATGTACATGCGCATTTGGTCGGCGGGCTGCCAGGTTTCGAGCGTAAGGTCTGTGCGTCCTTTGGTTTGGGCGTAGAGTGTGTAATCGCGGTTGAACCAGATTTGGAAGATGCCCGCGCGGATCTGCGGGTTGGTGAAGCCTTCGCAAAAGCGGGAATAGTCTTTCGATTTTGCCAGTTTCAAGAGGCTGAGAACCCCGCTGCAGGAATAATTTTCATCGAAGGGAATGTTTGGGTCACGATCGCTGACCAACCCAAAGTAATCCTGCATGGGCCACCACATGCGGATGTAATCCACTCGGTAATAGCCGGGGCCAATAGCAGGCTCGATCTTGTCGAAGTTCTTCTCATCGACGATGATGACTACTGCTTCGCGCAGGGTGCGGGTGGGTTGATCGAAGGAGCGTTGATTGGTGAAATCTCGCAGATACCATACAAACGGCCAGGATACGCCGGTATCTGGCGCTGAGGCGTCATAGGCGATTGCGATATTCATGCCTCCGGTGGTGCGTTGCGATATCTCAGTGGCTTGTTCGATGACTTCTTTGATGCCTGTCGCGCCATGGGCATAGACGAGAAACTCCCGGGCCTGGTCATATGTGATGTATGCTGCGCGGAAGGAAGCGCGTGCTGTGAGGATGGCCAGAAAGCCGAAGAAAACCAACACAAAAGCCCGCCGAAAGTCGCCGGAGGACCATTGGCGCAGAAAATAAATGGCGGCGGCGGCGCTTAGAATTGCCGCAAACAGCGGCAGGAGGAATTGATTGGTTGCCTGGAGTTGGTCGAGCGCTGACCCTTGAAATGGCAGTACCAGGCTGTTTAACAGGAAGATGATGCGCCCCAGGCTGATCATAAAGATGGCTATGAGTAGGAAGGTCAATGCGGGGTTATTGGTTTTGACGCGCTTCCAATCCATGGTATCGAC
>JACAEP010000284.1 GCA_013388795.1 Chloroflexota bacterium
CGCTTCAATGGCGCGCCAGTCGTTGCCCGTGGCAATGACGACCGCGTCCACGCCGTTCATGATGCCTTTGTTGTGAGTGGCTGCGCGGTACGGGTCGACTGCGGCGAAGGCGTACGCGGCAATAATGCCATCGCGGACTTGTTCGCCTGTAAACTTGTTGGGGTGAGGCTCGCCTTGGCCCTTATTCTTATTTTGGACAGGGGCAGGACTTGTCCCTATGGTGAATTCCAATTCTTTGACGGGGATGGTGCAGCGTGCGCGCGCAATTCTGCGATCTGCCAAGTTAGAGAGAATTTTCAGGTGAACTTTTCCGCCGGTGATGGCTTCGATCTTTGGCGCGAGTCTTTCACATGCGGTATTGACGGCATTCGCTCCCATCGCATCGCGGACATCATAAATGAGATGAACAACCAAGAATCCACCAATGGCTGAATCGTTGAATATTCGAACTTCGAGGTCTCTTGCGCCGCCGCCGAATTTTTTGAGGATCGGGTCAATCAAGTCCGCTTCGGCGAGGAGCTCGGCTTTTTGTTCATATATTTTTAGCTTGGCTTCATTTAGATTGGCTACATTAAGGACTTGCATCTGTCCAATCATCAACGGCTCAGTGGTGGTGGCTTGATAGCCGCCGCCTGCGCGGGCAAGTTTCGCCATGAACGAAGCGCCCGCCACGACGGAAGGCTCTTCAAGTGTCATCGGCACGAGCACATCGCGTCCGTTCACCATGAAGTTCAGCGCAATGCCCAACGGCAGGCTGTGCATACCAACCACGTTTTCGATCATGTGGTCGGCGGCTTCGGCGGAGATTCCGCCTGAGGTCCACGCCCCAAGATCGGGCAGAGTCTGAGGCGCGAGCGCTTCCGCAATTTTTGCGCGGCGCTCGTCCAACGTCATATTGTAAAAGCCGGAGATTCGGGAGGTTGTCATCATGTTTCCTATTGTAGGTGTTGCCTGCTCCCAAATTCTATCAAACTCGAGGGTATAATCCCATAGAGGAGTTTGGATGTTACTCACGCGCGAGCAATTACAGGAACGTCTTTTTGCTTTGCACCGCGCCAGCCTTGAGCTGGTGAATGATGTCTCCCTTGAGACTTTATTGGAACGGATCGCAGCGACTGCATGTGAACAAGCCGGGTCCCGTTATGCCGCTCTGGGTGTCTTGAGCGATAATGGCGGGTTGGAAAAGTTTATTTCCGTAGGGTTGAGCGATGCGGTCGTCAAGCGCATTGCGCACCCGCCGGTGGGGCGCGGGTTATTGGGCGAGTTGATGGATACCCAAGACCCATTGCGCGTGCCTGTCATTCAAGAACATCCAAAATCGGTTGGGTTTCCAAATCATCACCCGAAGATGGTCTCTTTTCTGGGGGTGCCCATCCGCACGCCCGATCGTCAACTGGGTCAGATTTATCTGACCGACAAGATCGATGCGGATGAATTCTCGTCGGACGATGAGATGATCATTCAGATGCTTGCCACATATGCGGCGACTGCCATCACCAATGCGCGTCTGATTGAAGAGATGCGCGAACGCGACTTTGTGTTGACCCGCCGCAATATGGATATGTCGCTCCTGAACGATATCGCCACCACTCTGACTTCCAGCCTGGAACTTGATGAGATTCTTAACAAGGCCCTTGGCTTGGTGATGAATTACCTTAAAGTGGAAGCCGGCGAAATTTTTCTTTTGGAGGAAGACAAGACCACCTTGCGTATGATGCTGCACCGTGGTCAAGCTGCGGAAGCCTTTTGGACGCGCAATGTTTTTCGTGTCGGGGAGGGGTATCCGGGGTTGGTGGCTCAAACCGGCAGAACTATAATCAGCGCCGACCTCTCCACGGATCCTAACTTCTTGAGAGAGGCGGTGGTAAAAGCCGGGTTTCACCAGATTTTATCTGTTCCTTTGGTTTCCGGTGAACGGGTCATGGGGGTGATGAGTGTTGCTACGCGGTCTAAAATTCCCTTTGAAGACCGCAGCGTGCAAATGTTGAACGCCGTAGGCGCCTGGGCTGGGCTTTCCATTGAAAACGCCCGTTTGCATGTCAATGCGCGCCGTTTGGCGGTGCTTGAAGAACGTAATCGCATCGGTATGGACTTGCATGACGGCATTATTCAATCCATTTATGGCGTTGGACTTGCATTGGAAGGCACAAAACATCTGATTCATGAAGACCCGCAAGCCACAAAAGAAAAGATCGACCATGCCATCGACGGCTTGAACCAGGCGATTCGCGATCTTCGCGCCTATATTCTCGATTTACGCCCACGACAACTTGGCAACGATGGACTATTAAGCGGGATCAAGCGCCTAATTGCTGAGTACAGGGCGAATACTTTTTCAGAAGTTAACTTTATGCCGCCTGCATCGGATATGAAAGAACTCACCCAGTCCCAGGCGATGTCTCTTTTTCATATTTGCCAGGAGGCCTTAGCCAATGCTGCCAAGCATGCCAAGGCAAAAAATGTACAAATTTCCCTCTGGACAACCGATGACCGCGCTCTATTGGAGATTCATGACGATGGAAAAGGATTCGACACTGAGCAAATGTCCACTTTTATTGGGCATGGGCTGGCAAATATGCAGACCCGCGCGCGCTCCATAGGCGGCGATATTGATATTTCATCTGTTCCCAATGGTGGCACAACCGTCTTTGTTTGGGTTCCACGCGGCATCAAGCAATAAATTGCATGAGTCGCTCAATCATTGCAAAAGGAATCACAAGAATTAGAGTCTCATTTGCTTGTTGATGGGTTCTGGGTACATAACGATTTTTTAAGATGCATATGCCGTTTTTATGCCCTTTCTGCCTGAACCACCCATATATGGGGTGATAGGGGCGCCATCGTGGCGCTCTTGGCTGAAACGCCTGTTCTACTCTCCGGGCTTAAAGGGATGGAGTTAATAACAATTCTTTAACATTCTGTAATCTTAAAAAAACCATTTTTTTTAACTAAGCGTAGGTTGAACGACTGTTGCGTATCAAGATGTTCTGCTAGAATATGTCCACGCTGATATAACGGATGTTTGCCCCAACGATCAACATCCATAATCCCTGAAAGACGATTGACAACCACAAGATGGCTTTCAAGCCGCGAAACAAGCGGGATAGTTTCATCTACGCTGTTTCATGAGCAAAAAAATCTTAACATTGAGGAACGTTTATGAACGCTGATCAGGCATGGCAGACCGTCCTTACGCAACTTCAAATGGATATGCCGCGCGCATCCTTCGATACTTGGGTGCGTGATACCCGTCCCGTTGCGTATGAGAACGGGACGTTGACTGTTGGGGTTCGCAACGCCTATGCGCGTGACTGGCTCGATAGTCGTCTTGCGACCACCGTCAACAAACTTTTGATCGACACATTGAACTCAAAAGTTGCCGTTAAGTTCATTGTTTCCCAATCGGAAGAAAACGCTTCCACTTCTGACCCGGTGCCTGCTCCTGCTTCGATAGAGATCACCCCGCCGGAGCCCAAACCCCGTCATGTCACGCTGAATCCGCGTTACACCTTTGATACCTACGTTGTAGGTTCAGGGAATCGCCTTGCGCATGCGGCTTGTCAGGCGGTAGCAGAGAAACCTGCAAGGGCATACAACCCGCTCTTCTTGTATGGAGGCGTGGGGCTTGGCAAGACTCACCTTCTGCATGCCATTGGTAATGCCTGTCATGCCAGTGGACTTAACGTCTTATATGTTTCATCCGAAGAATTTACCAACGATCTTATCGCTGCCATTCGTACACACACCACACAGGCATTTCGTGAGAAATACCGCTCTGCCGATGTGTTATTGATCGATGATATTCAGTTCATTGCCGGGAAAGAATCCACGCAGGAAGAGTTCTTCCATACCTTCAATACCCTGCACGGGCAAGACAAACAGATCATCGTTTCGTCTGACCGACCTCCCAAGTCAATGGTCACACTGGAAGAACGCCTACGCTCCCGCTTCGAGTGGGGGTTGACCGCCGACATTCAAGCGCCTGATCTCGAAACCCGCCTTGCCATTTTGCGCTCCAAAGCCGAGCGGACCGGGCGCATGATCTCCGATGAGATCCTCGAAACAGTTGCCAAACGCGTGCAGTCGAACATCCGCGAACTCGAAGGCGCGCTCAACCGCATTATTGCCTATGCCGACTTAAGCGGCGCATCCCTTACGCCCAACCTCGTCGAAGTGGCTCTCGCTGACCTGATGCCCTCCCCCGCCGATATTCAACCGTCTCACGTGGTGGACTTGGTCGCCCGCAAGTTCGGTCTCACCGCCGAAAAACTGCTCGGGCGCGACCGCACCAAGGAAGTAGCATTGCCCCGACAGATTGCCATGTACCTCCTGCGCGAAGAGGCGAAGATCTCCTTCCCGCAGATCGGCGAAGTGCTCGGCGGACGCGACCACTCCACTGTCATGTCTGCCTACGACAAGATCAAAGAACAAATTCATTCCGACCGCCGCTTGGAACAGGATATTGTCTCCATTAAACAGCAGTTATACAACCAAAGTGTGACCGTATAAAAAAATAGCAACTGAAAATGAACAGGCGTACCCCACATTGGGTGCGTCTGTTTTTGTTTCTAGATATAGGTTTTTCTGCGCAAGCAGAGGGGAGTTTGGTAAACTAGGCAATCAACCTATTTACACCGAGGAAACCCAATGAAATATGTATTGATCAAAGGTTCGCTGCACGTGGTGGGATATTCACCTGATGGAGATTCGATGATGTTCAAAGCGGCGAACCCCGCCTTGTGGGATGGGCTGGACAAGGAAGATAATGAACTCTTTTTAGAAAAGTTCACCAAGGAGAACGGAGCCGTTCAATTACGCTTGGAAGGCATTGACGCATTGGAAACACACTTCACGCCCATGCCGTTGCCCACTCCGCCTGACTTGAAGTCTCAAGAAAAAGGCAAAGAAGGAAAGCCTGCTCTCGGCAGTTACAAGCAGCCAGCCGAAATTGGACTCATCGCCGCCGAGGCATTCATGTGGCTGGTGGGCGTCAAAAAAGCGGAGTGGCGCAAGTTTGGCAAGACCACCTGGGTTTCCAAAGCCCTTGTGGAGCAAAACGGACAGCAGGTTTGGTTGGAGGAAAAACAGACCGAGCGGATTCCCGCCTACATCGTGACCAGCAATATCGAAAAAAATGGACGTCCGCTAGCTTGGGTTTTCCCTGGTGATACAGATGATGCTGACGGCTCCGAGTTGACGAAAGAGATGCTTGCCAATCGTTTGGAGAAAAGTGTCAACTATCAACTCCTGCGGTATGGATTGGTCTATCCCTATTTCTTTATGACGCTGGCTGGTCGCATGCGCGATAAGTTGATCCACGCCGTGCGCCTTGCCCAAGCGGACGCATCCGCTAAACGGCAAGCGCTTGAAAATAGCACAGTGGAACGAACTCGCAAGATTCCCAATCTGTGGGTGTACGATAGAAGCCCCATCGAAGGGATTAGAATCGCTGACCTCAAAAACATCACAGATGAGATGGAGATTCATCCTTACCTTTTCCGTAAAATCATCAAAGCCTGGTATGCCCAGCAAATGCAGCGCTACTGGACCGCTCTGCGCGACAAAACTCCCTATGAGTTCGATGCAAACAATAAAAGCCTGACCCTCGATGGTCTCTTTGAAGACGGTGACCCCACCGTATTTATTGTCAGCGATCAGGATTTTGTGAAACTGAGCGAGATCATCCAGACAAAAGATAACACCCTACAACTCTTGCGCCAGCCGATGGATATTGTTTTTTTGTCGTAATGGTAACTACCTACTCAGACCTGGCAGGTCTCAGCACGGCGGTTGCTGACCAAGGCATGATTGCTGCCATGAATCTCTGTCCGTGCGACTTCTACGGAGACCTGTCAGGTCTTTTGTTTTGGTTGCACAATGCAACCAAAAATGCTAAAATATCTGCGGAAAGGATAACTTTATGAATACTCTCCACGTTCGCAGTGTGCCCGATGACTTGTATGAGCGTATTCAGTTGATGGCAAATGCTAAGAATCGCTCATTGAGCGCGCAGGTGATCACTTTACTTTCCCAAGCCATTGAACTCGAAGAACGCCGTATGAAGCAGGCGAAAGTTTTGAATTCCATCCAGCGCAGACGGTTCAAGGCTCCTAAAAATGCACCTTCGTCATTGGACTTGCTCCGTGAGGATCGCAAGCGATGACCGAAGTTGTTTTGCGTTGTGTCCTCGACGCCAGTGTGGGGATTAAGTTGTTTGTAGAAGAAGAATTTTCGGATAAGGTGCAACGCCTCTTTGCCAAACTTGCCGATGACCCGCAGGCGGAAATCCACGTTCCTGATCTGTTCTATATCGAATGTGCCAATATCCTGCTGAAATACACCCGCCGCTTCGACCGACCGCTCGAAGATTCGCTGGCAGATATAAAAGATTTGAACGAACTTGCCCTCACAGTGACATCTACAACTGAATTGGTTGAAGACGCTTTGAAATTAGCAAGCAAGAAAAAACTCACCGCCTATGACGCCTGTTATGCTGTCCTCGCCCAAAAATTGGACTTGCCTCTCATCACAGCGGATGCTCCGCTTGCGAAGGCAATTGATTGGGCGGTTTGGATTGGGGATTTGGACGTTTAAGCAACCTCACCCGAAGCGGACCTCCACGAACTGAGGATCGGGCGTGTAATAGCGTTAGTGATTTAAGAGCGAAAGAATGCGGTTTAATTTTCGAGCATATTTGCGTTTTCTAATTTCACATTCCCAAATCCTTATTACTTTCCACCCGTTTTTTCTTAATTCCTTTGTTACAAAAGCGTCTCTCTGTTTGTTGTGAAGGATTTTTTCTTCCCAATATTCATTGTTATGACCAGGTTTGCGAATCCTGCAATTGTGACCGTGCCAATAACACCCGTCTACAAACACTGTAATTCTGTGCTTTTGGAAAACGAAATCTGGTTTTCCCACAAGATCAATGTTTCGACGCCATCCAGAAATTTTGTTCAACTTGAAAATGCTGATAAGCGCAAGTTCGGTGGATTTATTGCCTTTTGAACGAACCGCGCTCATTACCTGCGAGCGTTTTTCTGAGTTGAAAACATCCGTCATAAACGCCTTTGGCTATTTTGAGAGAAATAGCTTTTTAGAAGGTTTCCAATCTTTGGCTACGGCGTCCGCTTTTTCAAGCCAGCGGCGAATTCTTTTCTGTGGCGGAACAGATTCGCCCCAGTATTCTACAAATAGCGCATCGTCCATTCGTAACGCAGCTTCTATCTTTTCGTTTTCGATTAATTTCAAAGCGCGTTCAATGTAAAGACCGCCTGCGTCATCATTGTCTGGGTTTGCCACGCTTCCAGCAGAGAATAAGTCTCTCGCTTGGTGGGCGATGACTCCATGATATGTCAGCAGGTACAAAACCACATCGTCGTATTTATTGTCCGTATACAGGGTCTAAAACCCCCGCCTTTAGGCGGCAGTTTTCAACACCACAATAGCGTAAAATAGACAAATGCCAGAATATCGAAAAGGTTCGCACACCGTATATGA
>JACAEP010000256.1 GCA_013388795.1 Chloroflexota bacterium
ATGGCTTTGACTTCATCCATCAACTGCGCGTCCAGTTGGGACCGTCCGGCTGTGTCCACCAAAACGAGGGTGTAGCCGCCCTTTTCGGCTTTATCCACGGCTCGCTTCGCGAGTTCGGGCGGCGCAATGGATGTGTCCGCCTCCACCTCCACGCCGACGCGTTCGCCAAGTTGCTGCAATTGCTTGACAGCCGCCGGGCGGTACGGGTCGCCTGCCACCATCAAAATCCGCTCGCCTTTGGATTTGAGCAATCGCGCCAGCTTACCGGTAACAGTGGTCTTACCCGAACCCTGCAAGCCAACCATCATCACCACGCGCGGTTTTGGTCCAGTGAGATTCAACGGCGCGGGTTCGCCCAGCATGGCAACGAGTTCTTCGTTGACGATCTTAATGACCTGCTGCCCCGGGTTGAGGGCTTTCGATACTTCGGCTCCCACCGCCCTCTCGCGGACTTTGGCGATAAAGGTTTTGACCACGCTGAAATGCACGTCGGCTTCGAGCAGGGCAAGGCGCACTTCCTTCATGGCGGCGTCCACATCGGCTTCGGAGAGCTTTCCGCGTTTGCGCAGGTTGTCGAAGATCTGGTTGAGTCGTCCAGTGAGGGTTTCAAACATGGAGGGTTTAATCCTTAAGTGGGAAAATGATCAGCGAAGGAAGGGCATTGTAGCGCGGAGCAGGATGAGGGTCAAGCAGGAAGCGGGCGCGTTAATGCTTCGTTTACCCTTATCTGCTTTACATCCCTGTCGAAACTCCTTATACTGGCGCGTGTTCTTTCTTAAAATCCATCTCGCGGAGGAATCATGGCAACAGAAGCAATCGTCAATGATCGAAAAGAAATATTTGGCTGGGCAATGTACGACTGGGCGAATTCCGCCTTCAGCACCACGGTCGGGACGGTATTTTTGGGTCCGTATGTGGCAAGCCTGGCGCGCGCTGCGGCGGAAGCGGCGGGGACTTCGACGGTTTCATTTCTTGGCATCCCGGTCGCGCCGGATTCATTCCTGCCGTATTGCATCTCGTTCTCGGTAGGGATGCAGGTTTTGTTCCTGCCCATTCTCGGCGCCATCGCGGATTATTCGCACCTGCGCAAACGCATGATGCAGATCTTCGCCACCATTGGTGCGCTGGCGACGATTATGATGTTCCTGCTGACGGGCGGATTATGGTGGCTGGGCGGCATTCTATTTATTATTGCGAATTTATCGTTTGGCGCGGCAATTGTTTTCTACAATGCGTATCTGCCCGATATTGCCAGTGAGGAGGAACGAGACCGTGTTTCTTCCTACGGCTGGGCGATGGGTTACATGGGCGGCGGGATTTTGCTTGCGCTTAACCTCGCATTCTTTATCTTTAGTGAAGACATCGGGATTCCCGGAGACCTGGCAGTGCGCATCAATCTTGCCTCGGCGGGGATATGGTGGTTCGGGTTTGCATTCTTCACCTGGGCAAGGCTGCGCCCCCGTCATGCGGCGCGTTCGCTGCCCGCGGGGGAAACCTATGCAAGCATCGGCTTCAAGCAATTGCGGAAGACCTTCAGCGAAGTGCGGCACTTTCCCGAAACGATGAAGTTCCTGCTGGCATATTTTCTTTACAACGACGGTATCCAGACCGTGATCGCGGTTGCCGCCACCTTTGCCGCCGCGCCGCTCATCCAGGGCGGATTGGAACAGGATCAGACCACGCTGACGGCTGTCATCCTGATGATCCAATTTATGGCATTCTTTGGGGCATTGTTCTGGGGCAAACTGGCAGGCTGGATCGGCGCGAAACAATCGGTGATTGTCAGCCTGGTAATTTGGGCGGGAGTGGTCATCTATGCCTATGGCGGTTTGAAGGGCGACAGCGTAACGACTCAATTCTTCATCCTCGGAGTATTCATCGCCCTGGTGATGGGCGGGTCGCAAGCCATCAGCCGCAGTCTGTTTGCCCAGATGATTCCCAAAGGCAAGGAAGCCGAATTCTTCGCCTTTTATGAAATCAGCGAGCGCGGCACGTCATGGATCGGTCCGCTGGTCTTTGGTCTGGCAAACCAGATATTCAACAACCTGCGCATCGGCATCCTCTCACTGATCTTCTTCTTCATCATGGGCTTGATCCTGCTGCCCTTTGTGAATGTGCAGAAAGCCATCGCAGACGCGAAACGCTACGGTGAAAACTCATCGAACGGATAAACGTAAAACGACCCTTACAGCGCGGATCATTGGTCCGCGCTGTTTTTTTTATCCATGATGGACAAGAGCCGCTTTCGTTGAACAACAGGATAAACGAGGGTATAGTTAACCCATTCTCACGTTGGAGGAAACGATGAAAGTCAGATCATTGAATCTCTCGGATATTCACGGCTCAGACCCTATTGGACGGTTTGTGCTGGGGCGTTTGAATACAAAGCCAGTTTTTGCGGCATTGTTCTTCATCGCCGCCGGAATTTTGTATGGGTATGCCCTGCCCGCCATAATCGGCTTTCCCCTGGAAGTGGATGGGATCAATATTCTCAACCATATTTTGGTATTCCCCACGGCGGGTTTCTTTTACGCCTATCAGCCGCACAGCATCTTGAGAACATACGCCAGCGCCATCCGTTTTTTACGCGAGGAAGAACAATCGCACGCCATCCATTTCGATAAAATAGCGCGAACCCACGCCAGCAGGGTACTATGGATCATTGGTATGCTGTTTGGCATTCTCGGCGCGGGGTTCGGGGTGTCTTACAGCATTCAACACTTTGGGGAGTTTTCGTACAGCGCAAATTGGTTTCAAATCATTTTTGTTCAAAGCGTTCGCTTTCTGGCATATTACTGCATCGGCGTTTCGGCGGGGCGCCATATCGCCGCCTCGATTGAATTGAACGGGCTATTTGAACACGCCGACTTTCCGTTGACAGTGGACGCCGACCGGCTGGAGGTTTTCAGAAGCATCAAGAACTTTTCACTGGAGTTTGTGGGAATTGCGGCGATCATCGCCTTGAATTTGGGTCTGGCGCCGCTATTGACCGACCCGCCCGCGCTCGAGTACTCCCTGTATGTCGCTTTGTATTTCATCGTTGCGCCGGTAAGTTTCTTTCTGCCAATCTGGGAGGCGCATTTAAGAATGTCGAAAATCAAAAACAAGGTATTGGACCGACTCAATTACGACTTTCAGGAGGAGTCGCAAAGGTTGTATCGCGCATTCGAAAAAACCGGAAAATCATCTTCTTACATTGACAAAGCGGAAACATTAAGTCAACTGGAGAAAGCCATCGAAACCGTCTCCCGCGCAACGGACTGGCCCTTTCAGGGGACAACCTTCTACCGGCTGTTCGTCACGGTGGTTTCGCCATTTCTGCTGGTGATCTTCGAAATATTCATCAATATCGTCAGTAATCTGTTCGTCGCAAATTAACGCGGCGGCGACTTCAGTCACTGCCAAGCGCATTTTGACGATTGATGGTTTTTAACAAAATAATCTCATAATGTTGCGTAGGGCGCGTTCTCTTACGCGCCCGTTGGCGTTAGAGAACGCCAACTACGCGGTTACGGTATTGATTTGTAAAACTTCATAAGTGGTCACTACATACCAGCCTTTCAAGGCTTCCTCGAACAATACCAAAACAGCTCCCTTTGCAGCAGGGATCTGTTTTGGTATTGAGACATTTAAGTGTCTATTGGAGATATGAATTGAACAGGCTTCTGAAATCGTCCTCGGAAACAAAACCGACCAGTTTCTTCAAGACGTTTCCATTCGCGTCGAGTAGGTAAAATTCGGGTTGGTACACAAAGCCCAATGCGCGCTGGAAAGCGCCTGTGTTGGGGTCATCGGCGTCAAGATAACTAAATTTGATCCTGCCATAATACTCTGCTTCAAGCCCATGAACCATGGGCGCCATGGCGCGGCAGGTGCCTCAGGTAAAGCGGAAGAACTCGACCAGTTGCAATTGCCCGGAGGCAAGGTTGACCGTTGCCGGGTCGGTCGCTTCGAGCGAATCGCCGCGGGATGTGGCGGCAGGCTGGACTATTGGAGCTTCGGTTGCAACCGTAGGCGCTTCAGTGGAAGCGGGAGCCTCGACTACATTCGGCGCTTCAGTTACCGGTAATACTTCGGGTTGGGGAGCGCTTTCAGTGGGGACGCTTGGGGCGCAGGCAACTGCCAGAAAGACAGCGACCAAGCCCAGCGCAAGCCCTGCGGCGCGGAGCGTCATCCGCTTCGGGGGTGGTAGAGATGAACGATTTCGGGAAGTCATGGTTTCTCCTTATTAAAGTCTGATGTTCACCTCATCCAATCCCTTACAGGTTCTCATAAAGTTCTAAAGATACCGGTTCAATCTTCTTCGCCAGAAAGCAGCTTGATGCGCTCCCAGGGTTTCAGGCTTTCATCCTCGGCGAGCAGGCTCTTCAACTCATAAAGTTCATCGCGTAAAGCGGCTGCCCTTTCGAACTCAAGGTTCTTCGCGGCATCCTTCATTTGCTTTTCCATTTCATGCATGATCTGGCGCAGTTCGTTGCGCGGCATGTCGCCCCTGCCCTTCGTCTTGTATTCACCCTTCGATTCGCCCACCGCCATCGAGGTGACATCTTCGGTCAGGTCGTGGATCGCCTTCGAAATACTAAACGGAATGATGCCCTTCTCCTCGTTATATTTCACCTGTTTTGCGCGGCGGCGGTTCGTCTCATCAATGGCGCGTTTCATCGAGTCGGTCATCTTGTCGGCGTACATGATGACGCGTCCGTTCACATTACGGGCGGCGCGTCCGATGGTCTGAATCAGCGCGGTGTCTGAACGCAGGAAACCTTCCTTATCCGCATCGAGGATCGCCACCAGCGACACTTCGGGCAGGTCCACCCCTTCACGCAGGAGGTTGATTCCCACCAGAACGTCGAATTTGCCAAGGCGCAAATCGCGCAGGATGCCGACACGTTCAAGCGTTTCCACTTCCGAATGCAGGTACTGGACCTTGATTCCCAACTCGGACATATACTTCGTCAAATCTTCCGCCATGCGCTTGGTGAGGGTGGTGACGAGAATCCTCTCGCCTCTTTCCGCCCGCTGCTTGATCTCTCCGACCAGATCGTCCACCTGCCCCTTGACCGGTCTCACCACAACCTCCGGGTCCACCAATCCCGTCGGGCGGATGATCTGCTCGACGACTTGTTGAGCCTGTTTGGTTTCATACTCGCCCGGCGTCGCGGATGTGTAGATCGTCGCGCCCATCACCTCTTCAAACTCGTTGAACTTGAGCGGACGGTTATCCAGCGCGGACGGCAATCGGAAGCCGTATTCGACCAGAGTCTCCTTGCGAGCGCGGTCACCGTTGTACATGCCGCGGATCTGCGGCACGGTCATGTGACTCTCGTCCAGCACGAGCAGATAATCGCTGGGTAGAAAGTCAATCATCGTCCACGGGTGTGAGCCGGGCGGACGCCCATCCAGATGGCGCGAGTAGTTTTCGATACCAGAACAATACCCCACTTCTTTCAGCATTTCGAGGTCGTAGCGGGCGCGTTGCTCAAGCCGTTGTGCCTCCAAAAACTTCCCTTCGGTTTTGAACAGGGCGAGCCGCTCCTCCAACTCCGACTCGATGGCTTTGACGGAATCTTTCAAGCGGTCGGCATCCGTCAAAAATTGCTTGGCAGGGTAAATGGATACCTCATTAGGCTCCTCGAATATTTCTCCGGTCAACGGGCTAAACTGCATGATGCGTTCGACTTCGTCGCCGAAAAATGTGACCTTGTATCCCTTTTTATCTTCATAAGCCGGGACGATTTCAAGCGTGTCGCCGCGCACACGAAAAGTGCCGGGGCGCAACTCCATATCGTTGCGTTGATATTGGCTTTCGATCAACTGCCTCAGCAGGGCGTTGCGGCGATAAATTTCGCCGACCTTGAAAGTAACTGTCCCTTTGCCGAATTCCTCCGGCGACCCCAAGCCATAGATGCACGACACCGAAGCGACGATGATAACGTCCCGCCGTGAAATGAGCGCTGTCGTCGCCGCCAGCCGCAGACGTTCGATCTCTTCGTTGATCTGGGTTTCCTTCTCAATATACAAATCGTGCCGGGGCACGTAAGCTTCCGGCTGGTAATAATCGTAGTAGGAAACAAAATACGACACGGCATTTTCAGGAAAGAAATCCCGAAACTCGGCGTATAACTGTGCCGCCAGCGTCTTATTATGCGCCATGATCAGCGCAGGCTTTTGCAATTGCTGGATGACACTGGCAATGGTAAAGGTTTTCCCAGTGCCGGTCGCTCCGAGCAAAACCTGATGTTTGAGTCCTCGGTTCACGCCATCCACAAGTCCGCGGATGGCTTCGGGCTGGTCGCCCATCGGTTGAAAGGGTGCTTGAAGTTTGAATTCCATGAGGTTGATCGAGTATTTGTGTAGGGTCGCCCTTATTAACAGGAGGAAATAAAAAAAGGAACGTGTGTTCTATTTTACCCCAAAAGGTTTGAATTTTGATAAGTGTATAATCTCCCGGACATGGACAAAATCAAAGCGTTTCTCCAAAAGTCCGAAGCGAGCGCCCCTTTTGCTTTTCTCGCTTTGTGCGTTTTATCCTTCGGCTTGCTCATCCCGCGCCTCGGCTTTTACATGGACGATTGGCCCTATGTCTTCTATGCCAACCTGAAAGGCGTGGACAGCCTGCGCGAGATGTTGACCTACGACAGCCGTCCCAATGCGGCGTGGCTCTACATGACCGCGTTTCGAGTCCTCGGATTCTTCCCCATTGCCTGGCATGTTTTTGCCCTGACAATGCGTTTTGCGGCTGTCGTATCCTTCTGGCTCTTTCTGCGCTCGATGTGGCGCGAGCAAAAGCGAGGAGTCATCGCCGCATCCCTTCTTTTTGCCGTCTTCCCATTTTTCATGCTCCAGCCTTTTGCCGTCGGCTCGACACACCATTGGTTTGGATTCCTCGCATTTAACCTCTCGCTTTATTCGATGAGTCTGTC
>JACAEP010000107.1 GCA_013388795.1 Chloroflexota bacterium
ATATCAATACAAGTCACACCGATCACATGCCCGCCTGCCTCATGCGCGCCGCGTGAGACGGCTTCCATCGTACCCATGTAACCGCCGTTTAACACGGTATATCCGCGCTGGGCGAGGAGGCTGCCCAATTCACGGGCTTCTTCGTATGCGGGTGTTCCTTCTTTCGGTTGTGCGCCGCCAAATACAGTTACGTTCATAAGACCTCGTTGCGGGTTAAATGTTACAAGTTGCAGGTCCTAACCTTTAACTTGTAACCTGAAACTCTTAACTACTTCACATCCCAGCTTCTGCCCTTGTTCACTTCGATCTTCTTCAAAACCGCATCTTCCAAATCAATGCCAGAGACCGATGCCAGTTGCAAAAGATATAACATTACATCTGCCAGTTCGCTTCCAAGTTCATCACGGTCTTTGATTTCATCCGTAAATTGAAAATGCTCCAAAATCTCAGCCGCTTCGATGGAGAGCGATACTGCCAAATTACGCGGCGTCTGCGGGCGTTTGCTATCAGCCTCGTACCAGCCTTTCGACTTCACCAGCGCGTGCATTTGCTTGGTCAATTCTTTGATTGTCAAATCGTTCATGATCACCATCCAACAAAAAACGGCTCGCCAAGTCTGGGAGCCGTTTGGGCGCAATTAAGCGAACCTAACCAGACCTGGAGGATGTGCAACTTCGAGGGGACGGGTTTGGGTTTATTAACATGCCCAATATTATAAGGGTAAAATTAGATTTATGCAAAAGGATGACATGCTGCGCCTCCTGCGCGACCCAAACCTGATTCACCCCGAAAAGCTGACTCTCCTCTTGAATATTGCCAACTTAGCCGAAACCCTGGGTATGTCCTGCTATCTTGTCGGCGGCTCCGTCCGTGACCTTTTGCTTGGCAGACCCATCAACGATTTGGATGTCATTGTCGAAGGGGACGCTATTAAACTTGCAAAAAAACTTGTGGAAGTATATGGCGGCAAGCAAACTCCGCATTTCAAATTTCGTACTGCTTTCTGGCATGTGCCTAACTCAGACCATGTGGTAGACCTTATTACCGCGCGGATTGAGTCTTACGAAAAACCGGGCGCATTACCGATGGTTGCGCCATCGACCATTGAAGAAGACCTGCGCCGCCGCGACTTCACCATCAACGCCATGGCGCTACGTTTGGACGGAAAAGACATGGGTGAAGTATTAGACCCACTGGGCGGCAAAGCAGACCTCGAACGGGGAGTGATCCGTGTTCTTCATCCCAATTCGTTTTTGGATGACCCAACCCGCATTTTCCGCGCCATCCGTTATGAAGTGCGTTATGGATTTGCCATCGAACCTGAAACGCTGAGATTGATAAACCCAAACTCGCTCAAGATACTTGAATCTTTGAGCGGTGAACGCTTGCGCAATGAGTTGAACCTGATCCTCGACGAAAATCTTTCGGCACAGATGATGAGGCGTGTAGCCGGTTTAGGGGTGTTGAATTTCATCCATCCAAAAATGCCGGAGTTCGACCAGACCTATTCCGATTATCTTGAGATGGATCTAAATTTGGATATTGAATCTGACCGGCGGGCGATGGGTTTTATTTTGTGGTTCATGGATCTATCTGAAGAAGATATTTTTCTGCTGGTCAACCGCTTGGATTTTTCGAACGAGATGTCGTTGAATGTGTGGTCGGGAGCGCAGTTGAAGCGCAGCCTGATCCACCTTGCAGGTTCGCCGCCGAGTGTGTGGACGTATGCCCTGGAGAAATTACCGCTGCTTGCGATCTATGCGGTTTATCTTGTGTCGCATGAGGATGCGTTGTTGAGTTACATTTCCATTTGGAGGCACGTCAAACCGCATACCGCGGGGAATGAGTTGAAGGCAATGGGTTTGGCGGCGGGTCCGCGGTTTGGTGAGATTTTGCTCAGGCTGCGCTCTGCCTGGCTGGATGGTGAAGTAAATAATGAAACCCAGGAAAAAGAATTACTTGCCAGATTAATGCGCGGAGAATGAGTCGAATTTCTGTACGAAGAGTCAATCCTGACTTATAATCGAGTCATGACCGAGGACAAAGGCAGCCGCCTTCCTTATCGTTTACGCGAGCCCTTCCTAAGCAAAACGGAAGCGGCTCTTTTTCGTTTGTTAACGGATTTAATGGGCGCCCGTTATATTGTTTGCCCCAAGGTGGCGCTTTCCGACTTGTTCATGATCGTGCGCCCAAACGAGAACGTGCATTTTTTTAATAAGATTTTTCGAAAGCATGTGGATTTTTTGTTGTGCGACCTGAAAACTTTTACTCCGTCGTTTGGCGTGGAAGTCATAAGATCCATTTCAAAGGACGGGATGCGTGAATCAGACAAGTTTCTTACTGAAATTTTCATAGATGCCAGCATTCCATTAGTGCATGTGCCTTCCAGTGAGCGTTATGAAGCATCGGATATCATTGCTTTGTTTCAATTGGCGGTAGCCAAAGCGGGGAAGCCGGGGATGGTAAGGGAAATGGATTCGGTTCCGAATTGCCCGCGCTGCGGCAAAATGATGGTCTTGCGTGTTCATCGCAGCAGATCGGATAATAGTGGAAAAGAATATTACGGGTGCATTGACAGTCCCCGCTGCGCGGGGGAGGTTGTCATCGGCTAGGACTCTCTTGTGGGTTACGAAAAATGCTTTTTTAATTCAGAAGCGTATTGCCTGCCAATGATTTCCTGGTTTTCCTCCAGCCAGTCTTTGAAATAGGTTTTTCCCCTTGCAGGCTCTTTGGATACCAAAAGATTTGCCATCAATCCGTCCAGTTCTTCCGGCGTGAGGATGACGTCGTTCACAAGCAGACTCAAGAATTGGGAAGCTAGTAATGCCATGCGCGGCGGCGTGGGGATCAGCAAGCTTTTTGCGCCAATCTGGTTTCGAATCCGTTTGACCAATTCCATAAATGTGTATTTGTCCGGTCCAACCGCATCGATCACATAATTCTCTTTGCTGTAAACGCCTTGAATGGCCAGCCCGGTTAGGTCTTCGACATGCACAGGTTGGATTCCATACGAACCGTCACCGGGGATAAAGAAGAAAGGGGAATGCCTTAGCAAAAAGGCAATATTGTTGATAAGAATATCTTCGCCGCCGCCGAACAGTACAGTGGGGCGCAGGATCGCATATGAGATGCCGGACTCTATGACCGCTTTTTCGTTGGCGGCCTTGCCCCAATAATAAGGTAAATGTGAGTCTGCTGATGGGTTTGCAATGCTGATATGGACAATCCGCTTCAGCCCGGCTTGGGCGGCAGCATTGATCAGGGTTTTTGTGTTTTTAACTGCTTGGGGTTGTGTGTTTGTGCCGTTATCAAAGCGCACCCAGTAGGTATTGACCAGTACATCTGCGCCGCATAAGTTTTCGGTTAGTTCACTTTCGTTGGCAAAGTTCAGTGGAAATGCCTTGATCCTGCCATTAAACGGGTTTGGACGATTTGGATGGTTGGTTAAGGTAATAACTTCTTCGCCCTTTTTGAGTAATTGCCCGGCAATGTATTTGCCAGTATAACTAAATGCGCCCGTCACTGCAATTTTCATTTTGCCTCGGCTTTCACGGGGCGGGGAACCAACAACGCAAAGATTGAAACCGCCATGCCAACACAGACCAGGGCAAATAAGAAACTCGCCAGTGTTCCGCTGAGGCGGCTGGCAATTTCAAAGAATATTTCTTGCAGAGCGCTGGCTTTTGGGCGGTAATTTAGCGCAAGGATGCTTGGTAAGCCGGTAAGCAAGATATTTGAAAAGACCGTCCAAAACTGGGCGCGTTCTTCGGTTCCACAAAGATCCACCAGCACTTTTCTAAGATACGGGCGGATGTATGCCACAGTGATTGATGTAAGAGCAATGGTAAGTAAAACCTGAATAAGAAAACTGATAATGATATTCATATTTTTTCCTTTCTTTTATACTCTGTTGCAAACACTCTCAAAATCTGTCACGGCGAGCGAAGCGACGCAGTCTTCCTGCCAGCGAGAGGATTGCTGCGCCGCCTGTGGTGGCTCGCAATGACATCCTTGCAACAGAGCATTTCTTTTATTTCAACACACTGAGAATCTTGGAAACGTTCGACAGACCGAGTTTTTCCAGTTTGATCGCCGCATTGGTCAGACTATCGATGGCATCGAAAAAATCTTGCAGGGCTTTTACCCGTTCGCAGAGAAAAGCGATTTCTTCTTTATCGCCCGTGATCGAACCAGACTGAAGCTCTTCAAGGGCAGACCGTACTCCGCGCAACGCCTGGTCGAACTCGCTGTTCTGACGTTCCTTTAGAATCGAGCGAATCGACGCATAAAAATCGGTTTCGGCCTCGTAATAATCCTTGCGATCGCCTAATTTGGTTGAGCGATGTGCCAGACCCATGCGTGCCAACGTCCGCACTTCGACGCTGACTGCGCCTTTGGTGAGGCCCGTCTGCGCCGTGATTTCATCCAATGCCAGCGGAGTAGGGGAGAGATACAAGACGGCAAAGATTGCTCCCATCCCTTTAGGAAAGCCCCAAAAGCGGCTGATCTGGCTCAGGCTTTCGATGAAATTTTGCTTAAGTTGGGAGAGATTACCTGTCATGAACACCTCGTTTATAAAATTTAGTAAATACTAAACAAATTATATAATTAATGGCTTTTGTTTGTCAAGGATAAAAAAAGCCGCCTGTCACGGCGGCTGGTAATTTCTCTTTACGGTTGCGTGTAAAATAGTTGGAATAACACAGCGCCAGTTTTGCCTTGCCCCTCGGCGTTATACTTTTGGATTGGGACTCGCAGGGTGAGTTGTTCCGAAGGATTTTTTTCGAAAGAGAATTCTACAAAACCTGGGTTTGGACCCAACAAATGTTCTTTTGGAATTTGTAACACAATGCCCATTACTTGCGCGAGCCAATTCCCAAATTCTTCCTCATTCTTGAGATCCTCTACCGCCAGAGCGACATGGAAATCAGTTTCCATTGCCGAAAAATTTGCAGGCAAGCCGTCTGAAAAGGCGCATTCCTCGCCAAAGGCTTGAGCATATCCGCTGGCATCCGGGTTCAGTGATTGAATGGCTCCATTGAATTCTGCGCTGAGTTCAGGCATGTCCTGATACGCCCACCGGTAGCTACACGGCTGTGCCTGCTCGGCATAAGGTTCAGAAGTGGTTTCCGTTACAGAGAGAGGGGCGGAAATAGTTTGGAAGGCGGCAAATGCCGCTGCCGCTGTCAGGACCATGCCAAGCGCCCATTTGCCTGTGCGACTCATGGCTCGCCTCCATGATCGCCTTCTTTTGAGCCATCTTTGGGCAAATCTTCCGGATCAAACTGGTCATTGGAAGGGTCCTGTATGGGTGGGAACTGCTCTTCGTCCAATGGAAAGATTCCACCTTCGTTGGGAGATGGAATCTCAAAGAAGGTCGAAGGGTCAAAATCGAATTCATCAAATTCAGGAAGGTCCGGATAGGCTTCAGGGTCGGGCAGTTCATCTAAAAATTCACCCAGTTCAGGGGTTTCCGCCAGCCACGTTTCTATTTCACTCTGGTCGATATCGTTCAATTTGAAGACCTCGCCGGTTTCAATGCTATATGCTGATTCGCCTTCTTCCAGAGCAACGATTTCACCATTTTTATTCTTAAGATCGCAATGTCCTTCCAGGCAGACGGCTTGCACTTGCCGGGTTTGCGGATCAAAGCTCACGCTCAACAGGCTGCCACGCACCGAAGCAACACCTGATGGCGTTTCCACATCCACAGAGCCGCCATTCAAAAGCACAAACACCTTCCCAAAGAAAAGCTGGAGGGTTGTCTTTGGCTCCCCGGCAACTTTGCTAATCTCACCAAGACGAAAGGCAGAGTTGGGGGCAACCCGCACAATAGTTTTCTCAGGCATCAAGTCGAGGCGCGCGCGCCCATCTGCGCCCGTTTGAATCACGCCACCGGCTTGAATGACCGAACCCGCCTGCGCCAGGATGAACTCACTATCTGCTGTTGCTCTGGCGACAACCTCTCCCTCTGTTTCAAATATAATCGCTTCCCGCCCCGCCGTAGGCTGTTCGCTGTTTTCTGATGGTGTGGACTCTGCCGGAACTGGGGCAGGCTCGGAAGAGTCGGCTGCGGTGGAGGCAGGGCTGGAAGCGCAGGCGCCCAGCACAAAGGTCAGGAGAAGAAGCGCGGCGGTGGTTTGTTTCATGTCATTTGCCTTTCAGTAAATCTGCGGCAGCGGCTGACATCAGCGCCACCCCATGGATCAATGCCTGTTCATCGAAATCGAATTTGGGGTGGTGATGATTGTAGTTTAGATTCTTTTCCGCATTGGCAGAGCCGATGAAGAAGTAGCAGCCGTCGGCTTTTTCCTGCATCCAGCCCATGTCTTCGGCGCCCATGGTGAGATATGGATTGCTTTCGATGGCGGTTTCCGGGAAAACCGCTTGCGCAGACTCAAGGACGCGGGCGGCGATATCCGCGTTGTTGATGACAGGCGCGGTAACCTGCTTGATGAGTACTTCAGATTCACAGCCCATGGCTTGCGCTGTGCCGCGCGCAACTTGTTCGAGACGTTGATGCGCCAACTGGCGAATTGCAGAGTCAAAAGTGCGGATGGTGCCGCCAAGTTCAGCGGTCTGTGGGATGATGTTGAAGGCCGTGCCGGAGTGAATGGTGGTAACGCTAATGACTGCCGGTTTAAGCGGTTCGACGTTGCGCGCCACAATGCTTTGAATGGCGCTGACCATCTGCGCGGCGCACACAATGGGGTCAATGGTGGTTTCGGGGGCTGCGCCATGCCCGCCCTTGCCGGTAATCGTGATGTTGAATAAGTCGGCGCCTGCCATGACGGGACCCTCGGCAACATGCAGCCAGCCCACCGGTTTGTCGTTCCACAGGTGCAATGCGAGGGTCTTTTCCACTTTGGGGCCTTCGAGCACACCATCGCGCATCATCATCAATGCGCCGCCGATCTCTTCGCCATTGGCGCCTTCTTCGGAGGGCTGGAAGCAGAATTTAATGTTGCCGGCCAGTTTATCTTTTTGTTCGTTGAGGATCTTTGCCACGGTCAACCCAATAGCGGTGTGACCGTCGTGCCCGCAGGCGTGCATGACGCCCGCATTTTGCGAGGCGTATTCCGCGCCGGTATCTTCGGTGATGGGCAGGGCGTCCATGTCGAAGCGCAGCAAGATGGTGGGACCCGGTTTTGCGCCTTCGAGAAAGCCCACCACGCCGGTCTTGCCGACGCCTTTGGTCACTTCGATGCCGAGGGCTTCGAGTTCTTTGGCGACGATGCCGCCGGTGCGTATTTCGCGGAAGCCAAGTTCGGGGTGCATGTGAAAATCGCGCCGCATGGCTTGGGTGTAGGGGAAGAGCTCTTGCGCTTGTTTGAGGAAGGGGTTCATGGGGTCTCTTTGGTTTAGAATGTTACAGATTTTAGGACGCAGGTTGGTTGCTTTTTACGATCCATATTTGACAACTCGAAATTTTTCTTCGTAGCGCGGGTTTTCATCTGTGCTGTCTTCGGTGCGGCGCGATTTCATGCGTTCGATCAATGTGCCGACATCCTGCACCTGGGATTTGTGTTTGAGAATACCCTGGAGTTTAATCTCCCAGGTGGCGGTTACATCAATGGTTGTATTGGGTTGGTTGGTGAGCGCGCACCAGATTTCTTTGGGCATATGCGGTTCGAAGCCTTGCGCGAGCAGATCGGGGAAATAGGCGGGGTTGCCAGCGGCGGGGAAGACAGCATCCAGCACGGCTTGCCCGCAGGCGCGGTGGTCGGGGTGGTTGATTCCGTATAGGGCAAATAGATTTTGCGGGTCACAGGTGACGAGGATGTCGGGTTTGTGTTTTCGGATTTCGCGCACTATGTCGCGGCGGAGATTCAGGTCTGGGATGAGGCAGCCGTCCGGCAGGTCCAGAAAAAGAGGCGGCTCGGCTCCTATCACGCTGGCGGCTTCGGTTTGTTCGAGATGTCGAATTCCGCAAAGTTTTTCGGGTGTCATATCGGGCGTGGTGGCGGGGTTGAAGCCTTTGTCGCCGCAGGTAAGCAGGATGTATTGAATGGTGTGACCTTCGAGCGCCCATTTTGCAAGGGTTGCGCCGCAAAAAAATTCTGGATCATCTGGGTGCGCCAGAATGACCAGAATTTTTTGTTTGCTTTGCCAGGAATTAGTTTGCTCGGTCATTATTTTTGTTCTTTGCCTTGCCGCAGGTGCAGCCGCCGCTTTCGTGACGGTCGCAGGGGGCTTCAGATTTTCGGCGCAGGGCTTCGAGTTCGTCCCAAGGTTGAATTTCTTCGCGCAGGAAGGTGTGTTGCTGCGGGCGTTCATTTGGAATTTCGATCAGCACAATGACCTTGTCGCTCATTGGCAGCACATCAATGACCTTGCCTTCGCCCTTGGGGGTGATTACGCGTTTGTTGCGCTTGGGGAGGGTTTTGCGCGCCTCGACATATTGTTCATATTCATAAATGAGACAACATCGCAAGCGCCCGCACATGCCGGTGATCTCATCGGGTGTGAGCGAGATGCCCTGCTCCTTTGCCATCTTGATCGAGATGGGGGAGAACTCGGTTAGGAATTTGGAACAGCAGCGGGTTTCAATGCCGCACGCCCCCATGCCGCCAATGAGCTTTGCCACATCCCGCGGGCCGATTTGGCGCATTTCAATGTGCGTGTTGGGGTACAGGTCGCTCATATCCTTGCGCAGGGATTTGAGGTCCACTTTTTCTTCCTGTTCAGCGCTGAAGAGGAAGGCCAGCCGCGAGCCGTCGTAGTTGTATTCAGCGGCGACGATCTTGACATGATCGAGCAGACCCAGTTCTGCTGCGCGGGCGCGGCAGTTGATCATGGCTTCGGTCTGTTTGTTGCGCCAGGATTGCTGTAAGAGCAGGTCGCGCGGGGTGGCGCGCCGTTCCACAGCTTTCCAGCCGCCTTCGGGTTTGGGCGGCGTTTCTTGCAGGACTTGCGCCACTTCGCCGAGGTGGCGCCCGCGGGTGGTATCCACGATGACTTGTTCGCCGGGTTGAAGGTCGGGGACGGCGGAGGAATCAAAATGATAGATCTTGCCAATCTTGCTAAACCGTACACCAATAATATTCATGCGTTAGATTATAACCGTCCGCGCGGATGGTTATTTTCCCTTCTTTTCCATTTTTGCCCAGGTATCTTTCAAGTTAACCGTCAGGTTGAAAATTGGTTTTTCGGGCGCCGAGTCTGGGTCCACGCAGAAATACCCGAGGCGCTCAAATTGGAAGCGCGAACCCGGTTCGGCCGAGGTGAGAGCTGGTTCGACAAATCCGCTAAGGATTTCCAGCGAGTTGGGATTCAGGCAGTTGAGAAAACCCTCCTCGCCTTCTTCCGGGTTTTCTTTATTGAAGAGACGGTCGTACATGCGAACTTCCACTTCTTGCGCGTGCCTTGCAGAGACCCAGTGAATTGTGGACTTCACTTTACGCCCATCGGGCGCGTCGCCGCCTTTGGTGGATGGGTCGTATGTGGCATGGATTTCGATCACATGCCCTTCGGCGTCTTGTACAACATCGGTACATTTGATGAAGTACGCATAGCGCAAGCGCACTTCATTGCCGGGGAATAGGCGGTGATATTTGGGCGGCGGCGCTTCGCGGAAATCATCCTGCTCAATGTAAATGACTTTCGAAAATGGAACTTTGCGCGTGCCAGCCGAGGGGTCTTCGGGGTTGTTGACCGCATCCATCTCTTCAACCAGGTCGTCGGGGTAATTGTCGATCACCACCTTCAACGGGCGGATGACGGCCATCCGGCGCAGGGAATGTTTATTAAGGTCATCGCGCACACATTCTTCAAGCAAAGCCACATCGCTGACACTGTAATTCTTTGCCACCCCCACGCGGCGGATGAAATCCAAAACCGCTTCCGCCGTGTAGCCGCGCCGGCGCATACCGCGCAACGTCGGCATGCGCGGGTCGTCCCAGCCGCGCACCACTTTTTCCTCCACCAACCGGCGAAGTTTGCGCTTGCTCATTACCGTGTAGGTCATGTTGAGGCGGGCAAATTCGATCTGCCTCGGTTTGAATACATCGAGCTGCTCAAGGAACCATTCATACAACGGACGGTGATTCTCGTACTCGCGCGAGCACAAGGAATGGGTGATGCCTTCCATCGAATCATTCTGCCCGTGCGACCAGTCGTACATCGGGTAGATTTTCCACTTATCGCCGGTTCGGTGATGCGGCGGGTTGTGAATGATGCGATACATGGCCGGGTCGCGCATGTTGATGTTCGGGTGCGCCATGTCGATCTTGGCGCGCAAAATGCGCGAACCATCGGGGAACTCGCCGTTCTTCATGCGTTCAAGCAGGTCCAAATTCTCTTCCACTGAGCGGTTGCGGTATGGAGAATTTTTCCCGGCTTGGGTTAACGTCCCACGATTGGCGCTCACCTCCTCCGGTGTTTGGTCGTCCACATACGCCAGACCCTTCTTTACCAACTGCACCGCCCAATCGTAAAGCAGGTCAAAGTAATCTGAAGCGTACGTCACCCTGACCCACTCAATGCCCAGCCAGCGCGCATCGTCCATGATGGCATCCACAAACTCGGTTTCTTCCTTGGTTGGGTTGGTATCATCGAAGCGCAGGATCAACTCGCCGTTATTTTCTTTTGCAACCAGGTAATCGATCATGAACGCCTTGACATGCCCAATGTGTAGATATCCGTTTGGTTCAGGGGGCAGGCGTGTGCGCACATAATGGAAGCGACCCGTGCGCAGATCTTCTGCCACGGCTTCGCGGATAAAATCAGAGGGTTTGTTCAGTTCTTCGGGACTCATTCGTTGACTTAACCTTCGGGATGGAATTAGCGGCTGACATACACCGCCTCAATGCTTCGCCGACGCCTGCCAGCCTTTCAGGAACTTTGCCCATGCCGGGAGCGTCTTAATCTTATCAATTATAACAAAGTATAATTTGCTGATACGATAGGAGACCTTATGGACGAAAAACGCGAATCTTTTTTTGGCATATTTTTCGATAAAAGCGCTGTGCTCAAACTCTCGCGATGGGCGGGCATGCTTGCCTGGGTGGCGCTCGGCGCGTACCTATTCACCTTTTTGACTTCCTTTACTCAATTCATGATGCAATTTATTACGGGCATGTTCTTTCAAAAAGGCATGTCTATAGTGGATGTGTTGAGCTTCTTCAACCCCTACCTGACCCTGCCCATTCCGGGGATTGTCTATTTCTTTGGGTTGAAGTTTGTCGAGCATTCCTTGCTTATCCTGCTTGAAATGGAAGAAAGCGCCCGCCGCTCCGCCCGCTCCAAATGAGCGGATTCGTGCCGCGTATCACTTGCGCCGCGTGATTGGGCGTGATAAAATACCGCCCGCTGGAAAATTGGGGATTGGTGAAATGGCATCACGTCGCGCTCTGGACGCGAAATTTGAGGTTCGAATCCTTGATCCCCAGCTTCAAAAATGCCCCATTTAAGTATGGGGCATTTTTATTACCTAAAAGCAATACTTTGCAAACGCGGGTCTGGGTATACTGCTTGCATGAATGACGCCGACAGTTTCGACAAGCTGGCTTTGCTGCGAACTGCCTTTAACGGACTAACCGAGGAAGAACTGCGGGAAATGGCCGCGCTGTGTGATCTGCGCGCCTACCCTGCCTTTCATCTTTTGTGCCGCGAAGGCGCCTACGAAGAAACCTTTTATGTCATCGCCAGCGGGCAAGCCATCATCAGCAAACGTATTGGCGACAAGGAAGGCGAACGTGTTTTGCGCACGGTGACTTCGGGAGATCTGGTGGGCGAGATGGCGTTGATCCAACATGCGCCACGTTCGGCGACAGTGCGCACCCTCACCCCTTTGATTGCGCTGGAAATGGACAAGCCGCACTTCGAGGCGATGATTAGCCGCAGTCCGCACATGGCGTTGGATATCATCCGCATCACGCTCAGCCGCTTGCGCGAGAACGACCAGATGATGATCGCCGACCTGCAAAAGACGAACCGCGTCTTGCGGCAGTTAGACCGAAATAAACTGGAATTCATTCAGGTGGCAGCGCACGAACTGCGCACACCCATCACCGTGATCAAAGGATACGCCAACCTATTAAAGTCTAACCCAACCTTGAGCGCGGACCCGACGCTTAACCCGGCGCTGGAAGGCATTTTGAGCGGCGCCGAGCGGATGCATACCGTCGTCAACACCATGCTAGATGTGACCCGTGTGGATAATGAAATGCTGGAGATCCGCAATTCGCCGATCTTGTTGAAGCAGTGGGTGGGCGATGTATTAAGCGGATTGAACAAATCCGCTTCTGAGCGCGCTATTGAGATGGTCTATCAACCCGAGCCAGATGCCGCTCAACTGTTGGTGCAAGGCGACCCGGCGTTGCTGCATAAGGCTTTGTATCAGTTGGTGGTGAACGCCATCAAATACACTCCCGATGGCGGCAAGGTGACTATTACCACGCGCTCCGCTCCATTGGAGAATCAGGCGCCGGGCGTCTTGGTCTCGGTGCAGGATACCGGCATTGGCTTGGATGAGGAACATCACGACTTGATCTTCGAGAAGTTCTATCAGGCAGGCGAAGCCGCCATGCACTCTTCCGGCACGACCAGTTTCAAAGGCGGCGGGCCGGGCTTGGGTTTGGCATTGGTGCGCGGTGTGGCGCGCGCTCACGGCGGCAAGGTATGGGTGGAAAGCAGCGGGCATGATGAAGAAACCTTCCCCGGTTCGACCTTCCATTTGTGGCTGCCTGCGTAGTGGACGGTTATTCTCCAGCTGGGAAGCGTTCTACCCAACGGATGGCGTCTTCGATCCATGCCAATTGCCGCGCCAGCGCCTGTGGACCGTCCTCGCCGGGCCGCGGTTCAGACTCACGCGCGTAGCGTGTCTTGCGGCGCTCGAATGCGTTGGCATCCACTCCCGGCGGCAGGGCGTGTAGATTTTGGTTCAGGCGTGGACCATGTGCGACGTGGGTAATTCTATGTCCGCGTTCGAGCAGCGCTTTTTTGCGCAGACGTAATTCTTTGAGGATGCCTGCTCGTTCCAGTTCAGAATAGGGTGTGAAGTCGAATGCATCTTGCAGGCGGCGCAGGGCGGCGTAAACTTCCTCGCGGGCGCGCTGCACTTCCTCCACATGCCCTTTGAGTTCGGCTTCTGCCCTGCTGCCATTGTTGAACAATTTCCTCAGCGCCCCGGCGGCATGTTCTTTTTTATACGTGTTCAACGCCTGCGCAGCGCGGGCGCCTTCCACATCCAGCCCGCGCGCCAGTCGTTGCAGGCGCTGGATTTCGGCTTCGACATTCGGACGCAGCGCTGCAGCGGCTTCGTATTGATTTAAGGCTTCGAGTTCTGTTAGCAGGCTGGGGAGTGATTCTACTTCTGGCAGGGGCAGGGAAAGGTCCATAACTGGAATTATAAAGATGGGCTTTGTCTTATTTCAATGCTTTTTTGCGCCGCCGGGCTTTCAGGTTTGTTAAGAGGATTTGCTGTGTCTTTTCCTTCTTTAATTTGCGCTTCTCCTTTATATCGTGCTGGGCTTTCTTCTTGCTTTCCTTCTTTCCCTTATCGCGGTTATGACTCATATTCAACTCCTTTTCTTAGATCGGTTCTGAAATCAAGCCACGCCTTCATAATCATCATATAACAAATCCGCACTGCAGGCAACTGACAGGTATAATAGCGCTGTTCGTACCCACCCAACTCAAAGGAGAGTTTCAAATGGATAACAAGGTTTTGCAAGTCATCGTTGCGCTGTTCATTCCCCCGTTCGCTGTCTATATGAAGAATGGCAAGATCGACAACGACTTCTGGATCAACGTCGTTGCCACGCTGATCGGCGGCATCCCTGGCGTGATCCATGCGCTGTGGGTCATTTTGCGCTAAGAAAGTGTCTGAAAAGTCGGTTTTCGTCAACTGCGGCGCGTATTCTGCGTTCTCTAGCGCAGGGGCGACGCTAGAGAACGCCGCTTCCGCAGCAATTTTCAGCCGCTCTCTAAGAATTGCAGTCCAAAACAAAACGTCCGCGAGTTTGCGCTCGCGGACGTTTTGTTTTATCTAGTCACTGAACTTCAAACCAACAACTCCTCGGCATACCTCTTTTTATCCCGCAGCCAGCCGACCAGGTCACCCAGAAAGGGCAGGGTGAAAGCCCACGAGACGGTGAAGGGGGTCATGATCTTGAAGTAATCCCAATATGGCGCCAGTGGACCGGTCCGACCCCATTCCCAATCACGCCAATGCCAGCGCCACAGGATGTAATAGCTCAGAATGCTGAATTCCACCGTCAGGCTGAACAGAAACGTCCGCCAGAACGTGCGCGAGTTTAAGTTTAACGCCGCAAAGGGAATGAACCACAACGGATACCACAAACGAAAGGCATTGCTCAGATAAATAAGGAAGAAATACGCCAGAAAGCCTGCTTCGAGCAGGGTCAACTTTTTGCGCAAGAATTGCACTGTGATCGCGGCGTATGCTGCGAGAAAGATGTAGCGGGTGTTGGGCAAGATCTGTTTGCTTAGGGCGGGCGCTGCCTCGCGCAGGATCACATACAGGGCATATGCGGGCGAGAAACTGCGCCGCCCGAATGATTGAATAATGCCCGAGAACACCTCGGGGAAGGGTCCCATGAGGCGGTACGCGAGTAGGAAAATGCCGAGGACGATGATTCCCAGCCCAAGTCCGCGCAGGAGGCGTTCGCGCCAGGTGGGGGAGTTTATCAGGATGCTCAGAGCAAACAAGGGCATCAGGATCAACGCCGGGAGTTTGATCAACGCAGCGACGGTCAACGCGACTGCCGCCCACGCCCATTTGTCTTTTTGCCATAGGATGAGACCCAGCGTGATAAAAGCCGCCATTGTCATGTCGTTGTGACCATTGCCAACCGCCTCCAACAGGACGAGGGGGTTGAGTGCAAAGAACGCCATAGCCGTTACCCTGCTGACGGCGAATCCTTCCTCTTGCTGTTTGCCGTGCCAGCCGATCAGCCATGCCATACCCGCAAACGCCAGCAGGCTGATGACCTTCATGGCGACAATGCCCCAGCCAATGTCGGTAACGCCGAGTTGCGCGGGGATGCGCGCAAGAGTCTCCCACACGGGGCCATACGGCGAGGTTTTGTCCACGTATTCTCCGGCGAGCGTGCTGTAGGGGTCATCGGGAAAGGAGCCGGGCGGTACGATTAACGGGTTGGCATCATATAGTACCCAGTTGCGCGCATTGATCACATATACCGCCACATCTAACGCGGTGATGGGGTACAAGCCCAACAGAATCACGCCGTTGAGCAGCCCCATGCCCAGTGTGAGTTTGCGCAAGTCAAGACTTTTCTCGGCGTATTCCTTCGAAAAATGATGTAATGCCTGCATGATGCGCCAGAAACCATAGAATAACAACGCCAGTCCAAGGATGTAGACCCATACCAGCGCGCGCGTCCTGTCGCGCAGGATCATTTCCAGGTCGAGCATTTTTCCGTCGGTATAGATATAAGGGAAGAGCGGGAAAACCAACACAAAACCAAGATAGATCAATGCGCTGATGCCTCCCCAAACCAGCAAGGTTCTGTGCGTTTTTATCAAGGCTTGCGCAGCAATTTGTTTTTTGGTTGGCATAGGTTCGGATTATACCCTTTGGCCTTTAGGGCTTTCCAACCAGTTTTTGCCAGGTTAACGGGTCTGCCACGCCATTGGGCGTCAGCCCATGCTTGCTTTGAAAATCTTTCACCGCTTCAGCGGTTAGCGCGCCAAAGATTCCGTCCACTTCGAGGGTGTAGCCGTATTGATTGTTCAAAATGAATTGCAGCGCCTTGACCGCTTCGCCAGCGCTGCCTTGTGAGACGGTGACGATTAATTGTTCCCATGTTTCTGGCCCAACCATATTCTCTTCATCGGTGATCCCGCTCTTGTTCTGAAAGTTCCTGACTTTCTGGTTGGTTTCTGCTCCATACATGCCATCCACTGCCAGGTTGGTGTAGCCGTGATGTCGTAAAAGATATTGAATGACGTTTACTTGTTGGGCGCTATCGCCTTGTTTGAAACTGTACCACACCACCACACCGCCGCGCTTGGTTTGAATCTGCACCCAGAACGGTCCCGAAGACAGCGCAAAAACCTCGCCTTTCTCGTCTTTGATCTTCCAGTTTCCACGATACGTGCCTGCCAGCGCCGGGGCGGTCAGGTTTACCGAGATTTCCACTGTTTCACCGGGGGCAACGCTTCCCGTTGTCAGCGGCTGGGAGAGTGGTCCATTCATGCGTTCGCCCGAATCGAAAATGAGTTGATAGGCAGAGGTCCACGTGCAGGAGCCTTCATTCTTGAGTTGCCATACTTTGTTAAATGGTTTTTGCACGATGAAGTTGGTATTATCTGGCACGGTTTCGCCTACAAAGGAAGCGCGGTTGCAGGGTGTGCCGGTTTGAGTCGGGCTCACGGCGGCGGGGCGGGTCACCGCTGTTCCTGCTGTGGATGCGGCGGGTACTTCCGTCGTCTCTGCCGCTGTAGTTCCAGCGGCAATTTGGGTCTGTGCGGCAAAAGTTGCCAGTTGATTGATGTCAATAGGCGTTTTCTTTGCAGGCATATTGCATGCCACAAGGATTAGCGACAATATCATAAACAGGGTGGATGAGCGGGTGTGCATGGCGAACTCCTTTAGTTGCTAAAGTTTACTGTGCGAAGAAGGGATGCGGTTTATTTTATCTTTGGGCTGCTTGTCCAGCTTTATGCCAGTTCAGCGGTGGAAATGGTCACATTCACGGCTTCAACCGATATTGATGCGGATCAGGTTCTATGCAGTATTGCAGGTTGCCTGGAGGCGGGCATGATTGGGAAATGATTTATCGTACCGCAACATTTTGGAATAAAAAAGGAAACGGGATTGGATTTTTATCCGCTCCCGTTTTTGTTTTTAATATCGAGTTTTGCTCTGTTGCAAAGATGTCATTGCGAGCCGCCGCAGGCGGCGAAGCCATCCCCGCGCTGGCAGGCAAGCTGCTTCGCTTTGCTCACAGTGGCAGATCTTAAGAGTGTTTGCAGCAGAGCAATCGAGTTTTATTATTCGATGATGTTGATCGGCAGGCTGTTGTTGGCGCCAAGCGCGGCGACCGATACTTTTTGTGCGATCTTCATGGCAATATCAGTGAAGGCTTTGGCAACTGGAGATTCGGGGTGCAAATTTACGATGGGCTTGCCGGTATCGCCGCCGATGCGGACGTTCTGGTCAATGGGAATCTGCCCGAGGAAGGGGGTGTCTGTGCTTTCGGCGAGCCGTTCGCCGCCGCCTGAACCGAAGAGGTCCATTTTTGAGCCGTCGGGCATTTCGAGGTAGGACATATTTTCGACGATGCCGAGGATGGGCACTTCGAGCGTCTTGAACATGTTGAGTCCGCGTCCGGCGTCTTCGAGCGAGACCAACTGCGGCAGGGTCACAATGACCGCTCCGCTGAGGGGCAACGCCTGGGCGAGGGAAAGAGCCGCGTCGCCCGTGCCGGGGGGCAGGTCCACAATCAGATAATCCAACTCGCCCCATTCCACATCACCCAAAAATTGACGGATGGCAGAGTTGAGCATTGGTCCGCGCCAGATGAGGGGTTGACCGGGTTTGACGAGCAAACCCATCGAAACCATTTTGAGCCCATAGGCTTCGGCGGGGATGATACGCGGTCCGTTTGGCGACGGCAGTTTTTCCACACCGAGCATGGTGGGGG
>JACAEP010000316.1 GCA_013388795.1 Chloroflexota bacterium
ACATACGTCCACAGACCGTCAATCTGAACCTGACTGATCCGATAGTCATTGAGCAAAATCGCTTCCACTTGCTCGGCATGGTCAGCCGCTTGTCGTAAAAACGACAGAATGGTGTCTTCTTTGATGCCTTTGGCCCGACTGATGCTGCTAATCCGGGTGCCTTCCGCCAGCAAGGCTAGGCATTCTAAAATGTCCTTTTCGTCTGTTTTGCGCTTGTAGAACAGCGTCCCTCTTCGCGCATTGAACGTTTGGCGACACGTTTTACACTGAAAGCGTTGGCAGCCATCTTTGGTTTTGCCGTAGCGAATGATGTTGCCTGCTTGTGTTTCGCCGTAATGTTCACACGCGGGATTCGGACAAAAGTCACCCACTGATGCCAATTCACCCATTCGTTTCAACCTGCGTTTTGGGGTATTATTCTACCAACACTGTCAAGGGAGACCACCGAAAGTTGTTCATATGATGTTATCCAGTGCAGCGTTACTGAATTCAGCAGCGAGGGAAAACTTTTCATTTTACCCCATAGTAACGCATTTCGAGGACGATCACCGTAAAAATTGGTTACAATTAGGTCTAAACTCAGCGATTTTTCGGCACAGAAGACCTATAATAGGTGAAACATTAGACGCGAGTTTCAGGGTATGGCAGGAGAAGAGCAGCGTATCATTTCAACAGTTAACCAGTATCTGGGCATCAACGCGCACCTGCACAGCCATTTCTTGCATTCCGAAACGGAAGGCTGGGAGGAATTTCACAGCAGCCACATCACCGACCTGACGCGGGCGATGAACGCGCACCTGCCAGCCATGGGCTACATTGCCCGGCAGGAACGCTCGCTGCAAATTCGCCATTTCGATGAAACCACCTCCCCGATTTCGGATATCCTGATTGGCGATGTGTCCCGTGCAGGCAAACCGGCTGGCGCGCGGACATTCGCTGCGCCGCAGGCCCAGGCCGCGTTGAACGTCCCTGCGGCCACCTTATTGGAGCGGGATCCCGCTGAAACCAAGCGCCCGTTTGCCATCAAGATTTATGAGCTGCAAGCCGAAAGCGGCAGCGGTCAGCGGGAAAAACCGGTGGCCTGGATTGAGCTGCTGTCGCCATCGAACAAGTCCGGCTCCGGTTACGGGAGTTACATCGCTAAGCGGGAGGCGCTGCTGGCAAACTGGCTGGTGTTTGTCGAAATCGACTACCTGCATGGCGTTTCGACGACCCTGGAGACCATCCCGGATTACCGCTCTCCCGGACGTGACCAGCCGCCGCGTGAGGATGCCCATCCCTATCACCTGTGGCTGATTGACCCGCGCCTGCCGCCGGACGACCCGCACAGCGGCGCGGTGGCGGCTTTCGATGTGGATCAGCCGATTCCCACGCTCAGCATTCCGCTCAACCGGGGAGAGTACCTGACGTTTGACTTCAACGCGGTGTATCACCAGACCTTCCGGGCACAGCCTGCGTTCGGGATGGCGGTGAACTACGCGGCTGCGCCGGAAGGGGTCGAGCAGGATTACAACGCGCGGGATCAGACGGCGATTGCGGCGCGCATGCTGACGGTTCAGAAGCTGAAGCGGGACGGCATTGACTTATCCAATGGCCCCTATCCGGTTGATCCTGACCTGTTGGCGAGTCTGCGCCGCCGCCCGGAAGCTGTGCAGCAGGTGCTGACCACCAACCACTTCACTACCCCGGACATTGACTTCGACATCGACTAAACCTCAACGACCATCCTTTTCCGTCGGGAAATAGGTGCTGTGGAAGTCGAACAGCGCCGGGCAGTCGCTGCGGCGAACGCCCTCGTAAAGGGCGCTGGTGATCCGGTTCAGGGCATACCGCAGCTTCTCACGGATGTACGCCTGATCCGCGTGGTGCTGAAGCAGCAGTTCAGCCGCTTTCAGCAGATAATCTGACGCCGCCAGCAGTTCATAAGCCATCCGTCCCCGCCAGCCATGCACACCGTTGGCAAAAGCAGTGGCGATACCGGCTTCACGCTCCCCGGCAGAAGTGTGCAGCAGAGCGCTCGCCGTTCCCAGGAAATCCTCGGCGGCGGTGTTTCCCGTTCGCTGAAAAGTGGTCAGATAACGATAGATCATGTTCAGCGTTTCGTCGCTGAGTTCTGACCAGGCTGCCAGTTTTGCCAGTTGGATGTGTGCGGCCTGGTGCTGTTCAGCGCCACAGCATTCCAGGCAGGTATTGACCAGCGCATTCATGATGTCTACCACGTTCGTATCGCCTTCGTGGGCGATAAAATCGGTGGTAGTGCCATTGATATCCGTGATGACGTGGCGGCGGATGTGGGTGTAGGGGTTGTTGTCGTAAGCCGCGTGATACCGCTCCAACGCCTGCTGCATGGAAGAGGTGTTCATAGGACGTGTCTCCTGATGTTAGAAAAGCTGTAGCTGGACGGGAATTTGAGGGACTGCTTGTACTTCAGTCGAATGGCGCAGGCGGCTCAACTGCTTTCGCTGCGCCACTGATAGTAGAGCGCATGGCAGAGAATGAACCGTCCACGCCAACCGTGTGTCTGCCTTGCATGGTGAAGTGCCAGCGCCATGCTGAAGGGCTGCTTGAACCGCTGCTGGGAAGACAAGTTTATCCATCAATGAAACAGCCCTCGCGTTGAGGGCTGCATTTGACTGGGTAATCATGGGCTTTGCCTCTAGCTGCCACCCGATTCTGCATCCGGTTCACACGATGTCACTGTGTTGCCGTAACCGTTGATGAGCTGAACCGTTTCGCCTGTTTCCTGCGCGGCGCGCTGCATCGCCGTCTGCGCCTCTGCCAACGTGTAGAATGAACCGTAGTTATCCAGGATGTCATCTGCGAGATCACGCAGGTGATAGGGTGGAATTGCGGCACAGTCTTCACTTTCGGTGCAGATTTCAACGGGGATTTCCAGAACAACTGCGGAAGCAGCCGGCACAAAGGCAATGGGATTTTCACCGAAACCTGGCGCGATACCGAGCAGCCACCCCCGATGTTCGAC
>JACAEP010000285.1 GCA_013388795.1 Chloroflexota bacterium
AACAAAGCGGCGAAGCGCTTGCTGGCGGGTTGAGCCGCAAGCATTCTGATGAATATGATTCCCTATTCTCTGTGGCTCTACGCTAAAAACGAATTTTGTAGTAATCAGGACTTAGGTAAAACTCCCAAAATTTGACCGCCGACCACTGACCGCGGTTTTACCGTCGGCGGTCAACTGCCAAAGAGACAAATAATTTTATGTAAGTCCAATCAATCTTATTAAGTACACCGATTGGACAGACCAACACGGTTTTTTCCGTGAAATCCACGTGATCCGTGTCCAAAAAAGAATTTAAGAAACGTTCTCAAAGGAATTTCGACAAACAAGCCTTTCGGAAGAGTTAATGAGACATCTCCAAAAAGATACCATGGTGATTGTTTTTATATTGCTAGGATTGTATACCCTGCTTGTAATTCGCAGCGCCTGGACATCGGATGACAGCATCATCACCTTCCGCGTAGTGGAAAACTTCCTTGCCGGGTACGGGCTGGGATACAACCCCTTTGTCCGTGTGCAGGCGTTTACCCATCCATTATGGATGTTCCTGATAGCGCTGGTGTATTTTGCCAGCGGGTTGATCTTTCCAAGCCTGCCGGGCGCATTGTTCTACATCACATTCATCCTATCCATTCTGTTTTCATCCCTCGCTGTCTATCTGTTGATGACGCGTATTTCAAAGCCGGGGGTTCTGTCGCTCGGTCTGGCTGTCTTCACCCTGAGTTTGTCTAACGGGTTCATTGATTTTTCCACATCCGGGTTGGAGAATCCGCTCACTCATTTCCTGTTGATTCTTTTCATGATTGTATTCCTGGTGGATAAACCAAACCTGCTGTATTTGTCCTTCATTTCATCGCTGATCGTCTTGAACCGCCCGGATGCGCTCCTGTTGGTGGCGCCTGCCTTGTTTTTTGCTTGGTGGAGGACAAGTCCGCGAAAAGCGGGTCTTGGGAGAATTATGATCGGGTTAATCCCCATCCTTTTATGGGAATTGTTCTCATTGTTTTACTTTGGCTTTCCATTCCCAAATACCGCTTATGCAAAGTTGAATACGGACATTTCCAAGAGTCTGCTGGTTTTGCAGGGACTGGATTATTTCTTGAACTCGATCAATTGGGATACGGTGACAATCTTTGGCATTTTGATGGCAGGGATTACCCTGTATTTCGAGCCGGACCGCAGTCAGATTTCCTTGTTTGCCGGTGTGTTGTTGTATCTGGCGTACATTGTCTGGATCGGCGGCGATTTTTTTGCCGGACGGTTTTTCTCTGCACCCTTGCTGGTATCTGTAGCGGTCGTTTCTCGCCAGCTTACAACGCGTAGATTGCAAATGGTTGCTTTGGCGGCTGTGATTTTGTTGGGTGTTTTTTCTATTCGTTCGCCGCTTTGGTCTTCCAATCTTGTCGCTTACCTGCCGGGCTATCCCATCTCTGACCGCAATGCCATTTCGGATCAGCGGTTGGAATATTTTGGCAACGAGCGCAAGGGTCAATTCAACAGCCTGGTCGAAAACGGGTTTCGTGAATACGAATGGGGATCAAAATTTGCGGGAAACCAATGGCGTTTTGCCGGTTTTAAAGAAGTGTATGTTGCCGAAGCGCTCGGCAAGCCCGGCTATAAAAAAGGACCAAACGTTTTCGTCATCGATTCGTATGCTTTATCCGATCCGCTGCTGGCACGGCTGCCGGTTTCGGAATGGGAAATCGGGCACTTTGAGCGGGAAATCCCGGATGGCTATCTTGAAACCCTGGGAATGGGCGAAAACCAGATCACAGACCCAGATCTTGCCTTGTACTATGACAAACTGCAAGTTGTTGTTGCTGGTCCATTGAACGACTGGAACCGCGTGACCGAGATATGGAAGTTCAATACTGGTCAATATGATTATTTGTTGGAACGATATAACCAGCGAGTTGGCAATTGATTCGTTCAGGAGATGTTATGACACCTTCCACCAAACTTACTACGGCTCTTGTTGATGTTGCCATGGGGCGAGCTCATGCCGACCTTGTTGTCAAAAACGGCAAATGGGTCAGTGTGCAGTCAGGTGAGATCATCCCGAACATTGATATTGCTGTGGTGCAGGGACGCATCGCTTTTGTGGGGCGCGATGCCAGCCACGCGATTGGCAAGAAGACCAAAGTGATCGATGCCAAAGGAAAATACCTCGTCCCCGGTTTAATGGACGGTCACATGCATGTCGAGTCGGGCATGGTCACGGTGACGGAATTTGTCCGCGCGGTGGCAGTGCGCGGCACGACCGGTATGTTCATTGACCCGCATGAGATCGCCAATGTCTTCGGTCTCAAAGGCGTCAAACTCATGGTGGATGAAGCGCAGAAACAACCGATCCACGTCTGGGTGCAGATGCCTTCGTGCGTGCCATCCGCTCCGGGACTCGAAACTCCCGGCTCTTCCATCGGGCCGAAAGAAGTTGCCACTGCCATGAAATGGAAAGGCATCATCGGCTTGGGCGAAATGATGAACTTCCCCGGTGTATTTATGAGCGACAAGAAGATGCTCGATGAAATGTCCGCGACCCATGCGGCTGGCAAGACCATCGGCGGTCATTACGCCTCGCCTGATCTTGGCTTGCCTTTCCACGGTTACGTCGCTGGCGGCGCGGAGGATGACCACGAAGGCACACGCATGGAAGATGCGATTGCTAGAGTCCGGCAAGGCATGAAGGCGATGCTGCGTTATGGGTCCGCGTGGCATGATGTGGCGGCTCAGGTCAAAGCCATTACCGAAAAGAAATTGGATTCACGCCGCTTCCTCCTCGTCACCGATGACTCGCACGCCGCAACCCTGACCGAGGAGGGTCACATGGACCGGGTCCTGCGTCACGCGATCAGCGAGGGACTCAACCCGATGACCGCGATTCAGATGATGACCATCAACACGGCTGAGCATTTCGGCTTGAGCAAAGAGATGGGCATGATCGCTCCGGGCAGGTGGGCAGATATTTTGCTGGTCGAAGACCTGATGAATTTCAAAGCCGATCTGGTCATCGCAAAAGGACAGATGATTGCTGAGAACGGCGAGTGGCAGGTCAAGTTGCCGGTGGTGAAATATCCGCAATGGGCGACCAAGTCTGTGAAGATGAAGAGAAAACTCACAGCGGCGGATTTTGTCCTTCGGACGAGAGCCAAAGACGGGGCGGAGGTCGAGGCGCATGTCATCGGGGTGATCGAGAACCAGGCGCCGACTCGTCATCTAAAGATGAAGGTCAAAGCCGAGGATGGCGAAGTCAAATCAGACATGAAGCTCGACATCGCAAAGATCGCTTTGGTCGAACGGCATAAGGCGACAGGTAAAGTGGTTGTGGGCTTGGTCAGCGGGTTTGAATTCACCCGCAAATGCGCCATCGGTTCGACCGTTGCGCACGACAGCCATCACATGATCGTGGTCGGCAACGACGACGCCAGCATGGCGATTGCCGCGAATGAATTGGCGGATTGCGGCGGCGGTCAGATTGTCGTGATGGACGGTAAAGTGATCGGCAAGGTCGAGTTTCCGATTGCGGGTTTGATGTCCAACGAGCGTGCCGATGTGGTGGCGAAGAAAGCCGCGACCGTGCTCGAAGGCTTCAAGATGTGCGGCAGCGAATTAAACAACCCGAACATGCAATTGAGTTTGCTGGCGCTGGTCGTCATTCCTGAATTGAGAATTTCTGATAAGGGTCTGGTGGATGTGAC
>JACAEP010000257.1 GCA_013388795.1 Chloroflexota bacterium
GACGAGGCGTCCGAGCGCCCAGCCGGTGATGAGTACCAGCGGCCACGCCATGTGGATCGTCAGCCAGGGCATGCGTTCCCCTGCAAACGTGAGCGTGGAGAAGGTGATTACGCTCCAGTATGCAAGCAGGCTGAATGTATTGACGAAGTTCGTTTCTTCAGTTTGGCGGCTGTCGAATTGGATGGGCGAGTCTTCCTGCTGTTCATCAGTAGAGGGTAGGTTATTCAGGTTTGGTTTGGACGCTTCTGCTGCGGGTTTGAAGATCCTGCGGAGGCCCAGATACAACGCCAGGATGAAACCCAGGGCTGGCAGGAATTCATAGGTTGGGATCTGAATGAGCAGGTAGTAGTACCATGGCTGGCTGCCGCGCTGAACATCGTGTTGAACGATCCAATATCCCAGTGAGCCAATTGTGCCAGTGAAAAAACCGGCGCTGTTGGTAAAAAAGGTTGTATAGAGCAGTATGAAGGGGGCCCAGAACATCAGGGCGGTCTTGAACCACTTTTGCGGATTCCAGATCAACCCGATTACGATGGCGAGAGCGAACATCAGCAAAAGGAACCCGCCGATGATTAAGATGCCGCGAATATCGCTTGACAGGGCTTGAAGTTCAGGGACGGTGGTTGGGATGGATACGTTTAGCGCTTTGCGGAACAGTTCGATTGGCAATGGCGAGAGCTGCGGCAGCACGATTGTGCCAACGACCATGAGCAGTTCAAAAGAACGTTCATTGCGGAGACGTTCCCAACTGTAACCGCGGATCAGAAAAAAGGCGGTTGCGATGAAGGCAAGAAGAGCCGCCACCCCGAAGAGGATGACCAGGGGCGAGGCAGCCGGCTCAAGCGGAGTCAGAGGCGGGGCTGGGTTGTTAGGGTCCGACGGAATGGCTGTTTCAGCCCCGGTCAGGGTGTCTGTTTCACGGCCTGCCAGATACAGCCCGCCTGCCAGTCCTGCGAGCAGGATGGTTAAGCTCAAGGCAATGATGAAGGTGCGATACTCTGTTGGGGCTCCATTCCAAGGCTTGCGTGTGACTTGAATGATGAAGTAGATCGCCAGAAAGATGAGCGCCTGGGCGGTGTAGATGAAAGAAGTTTCCTTAGCAAGAAAGTGGATTGCAAGCGATGTCGCTACCAAGATGAGGTATCTGGTTTTGCCGCTTTCGAAATATCTCAGGATCGCATACAGCATGAGTACGCCGGAGAAAACCGGGTAGGGGTCTTCGCGCACGTAGCGGCCGTAATACAAAAGAAATGGCGAAATTACCATTAATGCGCCTGCGATCAGCGCTCCGGCGCGGCCGAGATAGCGCCGCCAATACCAGACCATCCAGATGGTCATCAGATTGAAGATTACTGCAGGAATGCGGGATGTAAAGTCACTGGCGCCGAACAGGAAATAGGATAGGGCAATGAGGTGAAACTGCAGAGGACCATGCATCATGGGGGTATGTTCATAACCCTGTCCGCGATAAAGCAGCCAGGAGAAATACGTGTGCAGGCTTTCATCGTGACTCATTACACGCGAGCCCAGGTCGTAGAAACGCGTGGCGATTGCGGCAAGCATGATGATCGCAAAGATCAAGACTTCGTTCGTCAGCGCAGGCAGACTGGGATGAATGGGGCGGTCGAGCCAGTTACGTTTGGTTTCCATGTAAAAGCACCTTGAGATGTTTGTGATTTTCTTAATTAAAGCCTTGGAATAATATTCCCGAAAGTTTAATGTGATGTGAGAAGGTATTATAACAGGGACGTCTCGACGCAGTGTTTTTGCCTGAAAACGCGAACATTTCGTATGCTTGTCGGATTTACAGCGGCTCGCGCTTGACTTTTCATCTGTTACTTGGTAATATCGGCGGGCTTTACCATCGGTGCGGGGTGGAGCAGTGGCAGCTCGTCGGGCTCATAACCCGAAGGTCGCAGGTTCAAGTCCTGCCCCCGCTACTCAAAAGACCGCCAGACATACGTCTGGCGGTCTTTGATTCACGGGTGGCGCATCGTCCTGTTTTCACCTGTGCATTTGTCATATAATCCGATCGAACGGACTGCATAAAGCACGTCCGCCTTTGGAGAGCCTGCCATGAAACCTCAACCGAATATACACGAACGCCCCGTTGAAATTTTGCGGCGCCTGATCCAGTTCAACACCACCAACCCGCCGGGAAATGAAGCGGCCTGCGTGAATTACATCCGCGATCTATTGAATGAGGCGGGCATTGAAGCGACCTTGATTGCAAAGGACTGGAACCGCCCCAATTTGATTGCGCGCCTGCCGGGTGAAGGGAAAGCGCCGCCGCTGTTGATGTATGGGCATGTGGATGTAGTCACGACTGAAAACCAGCCGTGGCAGCATCCGCCTTTTGAAGGCCAGATCATTGACGGCTATGTGTGGGGGCGCGGCGCGTTGGATATGAAAGGCGGCGTCGCCATGATGGTGGCGGCTTTCCTGCGCGCCAGCGTCGAAGGGTTGCGCCCGCCCGGCGACATTGTGCTGACCATTGTCAGCGACGAAGAAGTGGGCGGCGATTTTGGTGCGAAGTTCCTTGTGGAGGAACATCCCGATCTGTTTAAAGGGATCAAGTATGCGATTGGCGAATTTGGCGGTTTTTCAATGCATGTGGCCGGGAAGCGTTTTTATCCCATCATGATTTCGGAAAAACAAATTTGCGAGATCAAAGCCACTGTGCGCGGGCAGGGCGGGCATGGCTCCATGCCGGTGCGGGGCGGCGCAATGGCGCGCCTTGCGCAGGTGTTGAAGGATTTGGATGAAAAGCATTTCCCGGTTCACATTACGCCTCCCGCGCGGATGATGGTGGCGGCCATGGCTTCGGCATTGGGCGGCGTTCCGGGTTTTATGTTGGGGCAACTGACCAACCCGATGATGACCAACCTCATTTTGAACATGTTGGGCGAGCAGGGGCGGGTCTTTTATCCTTTGTTCCATAATACAGTCAGCCCGACCATTTTGAATGGCAGCGCCAAGGTCAATGTCATTCCAAGTGAAGCGTCTGTGATTATGGATGGGCGCATGCTGCCGGGCTTTAAGCCGGATGAGATGCTGAAAGAATTGCGGGAGATCGTTGGTAAAGACGTTGAGCTTGACGTCACCCAATATGATCCGGGACCCGAAGAATCAAATATGGCAATGTTCGATATGTTCGCGGGCATCTTAAAAGAAGCGGACCCGCAGGGCGTCCCCATTCCATTGCTATTAAGCGGCGTGACGGATGGACGTTTCTTCTCGCAAATCGGTATTCAAACCTACGGGTTTTTGCCCATGATCCTCGATCGGGATTTTAGTTTTGCGTCCATTATCCATGCCGCCAACGAACGTGTGCCTGCGGCGGCCATCTAGTTTGGGGCGCGGGCGATTTTCAAGGCATTGAGTCGGTTCAGATAGAACGAAAGGGAAGCCGACAATACCTCACCATTTGCAGTCTTTGGTTGTGCTTATTCCCGCTGAGTATCCCACGCGTTTATACATGGTCACATTCGTAAACGGCTCGCCAAGGATGCCATCATGGATCGCCCATGAGCGTTTGCGAATGCTCTCGGCGGCTTCGGGTTTGCGGAATGGGGTTGAGCCGTCGAGTTGCGAATGAAGATCTCCTCCAGGTTGAAAGCCCGCGTGGATGCTTTCCATCAAGCGTTTGCCCATCTGATACGAAAAGCCATACCGTTCAAAGATGACCGCATTATGGTAATACAATGGCTCGACAAAATACATGTCATGACCGAGCGCAGTGACAAACTCCTCGAACGCCTCAATGGCTTGACCTAATAATCGCAGTCCGCGTCGCACCTGACCCGGCGCCAGCCCAGCCTCACAAGCCTTTGCCTCCGCCTCAAGATTTCTCCGTAACGTCCCAAAGCGGGTAGGTGAGCCGTCGGGCATTTTGTCAACATCAAAACGCGGCGAATCGGGATCGTTAAGAATATACAACAACACATGGATTTGACCATTCATCGTATCGGTCAGGTGCGCGTACAGAATTGGGTCGGGGAAGTCCAATTTGTGATACAGGCGCATTTCCACGTCGGTGGAGCCGTTGGCAAAGCGGAATTGCAAAAGGTTGTAGCCTGCGGCGGAGGTCAATGGGGGCAGGTTGTATTTTTCAAGCAGATTTTTGGGAATATATTTGGCGTAGATTGCCCGTTTTTCAGGGTCGGGCAGTAAATTGATTCCACCTATGGTTGAGGGGGGCATATTTTCTTCTTTCTTCTTTTACCTTTTCTCAATGGTTTAGAGGAAAGATAAAAGAATTTATCGAACTCTCATCGCTCTTTCTTTATCCCGCGCTTCATCTCTCTTTGCAATGGTGGCGCGTTTGTCGTAGGCTTTCTTGCCTTTTGCGAGGGCAATTTCTATTTTGGCGCGCCCGTCCTTGAGATAGACCTTCGTGGGGACGATGGTCATGCCTTTGATGCGCACGTTGTTCCAAAGTTCACGGATCTCCTTTTTGTGCAAAAGCAGGCGGCGTTTTCGTTTCGGGTCGTGGTTAAAATATTTGCCCGATTGTTCATACGGCGCGATGTGCGCCTCAAGCAGCCAGGCTTCCTGTCCGTTTTCCACGTCCACGTAGGCTTCCTGAATGCTGATCTGCCCGGCGCGGATGGATTTGATCTCGGAGCCTTGCAGGGAAATACCTGCTTCGAACATTTCGAGCAGGGTGTATTCAAAACCCGCTTTGCGGTTGGATGCAATGATTTTAATGTTGTTTATCACAGGACGATTTTAGCATGGAACGCTATCCCCATTTGAGTAGAAACAACCCTGCCAGCGCGCGCAATATGCCAAAAGCGATAAGCGCGGCGGTAAGACCGGCCTGATCTGCGGCGAGAGGACCAAGCAGGGAGCTGGATAAGATGGCGAAATTCAATACGATGGTGTACCATGCCAGGTGCGATGGGCGGTCGTCGGGTGGAATGCGCTCCAGCATGTAATTGGCTGAAGCGCCGTTCACCATAGCAAAGATTGCGCCGTTGAGGAAGGACAGCGCATAAAAATGAAATACATTTTCAGCGATTGCCAGCATAAGCGGGTATAGCGCCATGCCCAGCACGCCGAATCCGGTTACGCGTTTGTTTCCAAACCGTCCCACAATTTTGCTCAATTGTGTGGAGGCAAGCATTGCGCTCAAGTAGTAGAAGGCGGTTCCATTGCCAATCTGGGTGTCGTTCAAATGCAGTTGGCGCACAAAGGCAATTGGATACAACGGCACGGCGATGTATTGGGTAAAGTGAAAGAACAATAACCCCGCCAGGATGGCGCGGAATGGGGTCTTCCAAATATCCAGCCGCAGGGCAGAGGCTGACTTGGAAGGAGAGTCGCGTTGGGGTGTTGAGGCAGGCGTCGGCGCAAGTTGCGGCGCGCGGGGTTCATCCAAAAGTGGTTTGACATGCCAAAGGTGGTAACTGCTGATCGCCGCGCCGAGGGCTCCGATCAAAAAAATGATTTGGTAGCCGCCGGGGAAGGGAATGCTTTCAAGCAGGAAACCTGCCAGAAGGGAGGAAAGCACGTAGGCGATGGCAAAGGTGATGTTGCGCGTTGCCGCCACGCGCGCGCGGTAACGCTCTGGCACGGCTTCGGCAAAGAGCGCATTAAAGCCAACTCCCAGCGGCGTGAGCGGAATGGACATGAGAAAGGTGATGATGATAAGAGCCCAAATTTGTTCTGCTTGATTGAATATCCAAGGGAGCGGTATCCAAAGAAAGTAGCCGAGGCGAAAAAGAACGGACGACCAAAAAACCGCTTTACCGGTGTGGCGTTTGCTGACCCAATGCCCGGCAGGGATGGCCAGAAAGAGGTTAACGACTGCGCCAACGGCATTGAGCATGCCGATTTGAAAACCGCTGGCGCCCAGGCGCGCGGCGTACACGTTAAGAAAGTTGACGGCGGTGCCGCTTAATACGCCGAACCAGGCAATATCAAGATAGAGATGGATGAAATTTGACCGGTATTGCTCAGGGATGTCGATTTGCTTAAATAGATCGAAGCGCATGCGCGGAATTATACCCATGCTTGCGTTTCGACTTGTTTGTGATTTGTTTGCTAATTGACGGGGTCCGCGATGCCCAGTTTTTCTGCCAATTCTTCATTGGATGGTTCTGCAAGAAATGAGCCGTCTGGAAAAACAATGGTGGGGATGACGCGCCTGCCGTTGTTCTTCTGTTTGACAACTTCTTCCGCGTTCTTGTCCTGGTCGGTGTCAATCCATGCATAGCGGATGTGATGCTCGTTCAGGAATTTCTTGGCGCGGCGGCAGTTGCCGCACCAATCTGCGCCATAGACGGTGATGGTGGCTTCAGTCATGAGATCCTCCAGGGGTGTTGTCTTTGAATGTACTGCGCTTATGGTCGTTGTGTCAGTGTTTTTAATTACATTTTGAGGAGGAGCAATGACCGCGCGCTGTTTGGAAATTCCAGCCTTGCCGAAAACCGCAAATGCAGTGAAAATCAATGCGTCGGCTCTATATTCCTGAAAGAAAAGGCGCGCGTAATTTCATGATCGAAACAGCCAAAACAGAAGATGGCGATCCCATAAAAGACATCACAGCCAAGGCTGGGGTATTCAGCCAGGAAGAGGTGGATTGTGTGCGCGATATCTGGGAAGAGTATTTGTCTTTTGGCGCAGACTCTACGGGGTATCATTTCATTGTCGAGCGCCAGGAGGGGCGGGTTAGCGGGTTTGCCTGCTACGGCTATCGCGACCTGACTGATGGCGTCTATGACCTGTTCTGGATCGCCGTTGATCCCGGCTTCCGGCGCGATGGGGTGGGACGCAGATTATTAACCGCCTGCGAAGATATTGTTCGAACCCTGGGCGGACGCATGATTATTGCTGAAACATCGGGCAAGCCGCTCTATGAAGCAACCCGCGCATTTTATCTCGGCACAGGCTACAAAGCCGAGGCGGTCATCAAGGATTTTTATTCCGCGGGGGATGATCTCGTGATCTTTGTGAAACGGCTTTAACCCGTAAATGTTCAACCTCAAAAAATATTTCCTGCTCGACCCTTCTGTGACGTTCCTAAATCACGGTTCTTTTGGCGCTGTGCCCAAGCCGGTTTTTCGTGAGTATCAACGCTGGCAAAGGGAATTGGAGCGTCAACCGGTTGAATTCCTGGGCAGGCGTTATAACGACCTGATGCGCGCCGCGCGGGAGGCATTGGCGCAATATCTGGGCGCCAGCGCGAACCATGTGGTCTATACCCAAAATGTGACAATTGCCCTCAATATTGTTGCCCGTTCTTTGAAACTAGGCGCCGGCGATGAAGTCCTCGCAACCGATCATGAATATGGGGCGCTGGACCGAACCTGGCGGTTTTTGTCCAAAGAGCGCGGGTTCTCATATATCAATCAGCCAGTGCGGCTTTCATCCCATGCGGCATTCATTGACTCATTTTGGCGCGGGGTGACACCGAAAACGCGGGTGATTTTTCTCAGTCATATTACATCGCCAACAGCGGCGATTTTTCCCATTCAACAAATCATCCAACGCGCGCGGGAACAGGGCATTCTGACCGTGATTGACGGCGCCCACGCGCCTGGGCAAATTCCATTAAACCTCAATGCGCTGGGAGCCGACTTTTATGGCGGGAATTTGCATAAGTGGCTGTGCGCCCCCAAAGGCGCGGGATTTTTATACGCCCGCCCGGAAGCGCAGCATTTGCTCAAGCCGTTGGTTGTTTCTTGGGGATACGAATCCGAAACGCCCGGCGATTCGACCTTTATTGATTATCATGAATGGTGGGGCACGCGCGACATTGCCGCGTTCTTAGCCGTCCCAATGGCGATTCAATTTCAACAGGAGCAGGATTGGGCGCGGGTGCGAGCCGCGTGTCATCAACTGGCAGTGGATACATGGCGGCGCATTCACGACCTGACCGGGCGTCCTCCGCTTCATACCGACCCCGAAACCTGGTTTGCCCAAATGGCGGCTGCCACGTTGCCAGCGCATACCGACCTCGCCGCGCTAAAAATGCGTTTGTACGATGACTATCGAATTGAAATTCCCCTTCTCGAATGGAATGAGAAAAAATTAATTCGTCTTTCAGTGCAGGGATATAATTCCCGTCTTGACATGGAGCGCTTATTGTCTGCATTGAAAGTGTTGCTGAAATGAGAATTCCCAATCGGTCGTTTTTTATATTCTTAATTACCGTCTTGTCCCTGCCGGGGTTGAGTCTTTTCATGACAAAAGACGCATCTGCAAAACCTCGAGGGCAGATCACGTCGCCCTCTCAATTGATTGACGCTGTTAATGGGCTGCGCATCTCGTATGGCTTGGCGCCCCTGCCTGTGCATCCCATTCTGATGCAAACGGCGCAGGCGCAGGCAGATTACATGGCGGCAACCGGCATTGTGACTCATTCGCGGCCCAATGGAAGCTACACCCAGCAGTTATTGGCGCTTGGGTTTCCGCTGGCAGGCGATCTTTCATTGGGTGGTTTTCGCGCCGAAAATATTTTGAGCGCCTACGGCCCGCTGGTGTGGGATGGCGTTCCGCCTGGCTGGCAGGACTCGGAACATATGAACACCATGCTTTCCAGCAACTTCACGCATATCGGCGCGGGCGTCTCCCAATCTGGCAATATGTATTATTATGCAGTAGATACAGCGGCGGAAACCAGTTCCGGTCAGCAGCAGCAAAGTGCCCAGACGATTCTGACGAGCGCCCCGCCGGGCGAAAGCGGGGCAGGCGGCATCAGCGAATACATGGTCCCAGTCACTATTAGCACGCCCCGCCCCGATGGCAGCGTTTATCATACGGTGCAATATGGGCAATCGTTGTGGAGCATCGCCATTGCCTATGGTACAACCATCAAAAATATTCAAGCCTTGAACAACCTCGGCGAAGATTCAACCGTATATCAAGGGCAGGAACTGCTGGTGATGACGGGCGCGACTCAAGCGGCTCTGGCAACCTTGGACTCGACTCCAACCTCCCAAATCACCGCCACGCTGATGCCTTCTGTTACCCTTGCTCCAACATCCACGCAGGTTTCAGCGACCCTGACACCCGTGGCCGAAGAGACTGAAACAGAATCGGCCAGTCATCCATCCTCGCGAATGTTGGTCGTGGTTTTGATCCTTGCTGCATTTGTCGGGGCGGGCATGGCAGTCTGGCTCATTCGCGACCCGGGGAATTAACAGGTTCTGCGCAGGTATAATCACCTGCATTCGTTTTGTCTTTATCTCAAGAGAGAGGTTTTTTTGAATGGAAATTTCATTGGCATTGGGCGGCGGAGGCGCCAAAGGAAATGCTCATCTTGGCGTATTGCGCCGGCTTGAAAAGGAAGGCTATAAGATCTGTTCTGTTGCTGGCACAAGCTATGGCGGCTTGGTGGCAGTCTTTTACGCTCTGGGGTACTCGCCCAAGGAAATTCAAGCGATCTTCGAGTCTGTGGACCAGAAGAATCTATATGGGCGCAGCCCGCACGATGGACCGTCTTTGCTTGGCATGGCGGGCGTTCGCGAGTTGCTGGACCGGGTTATTGGCGAAAAGACATTCAACCATGCGCGTATTCCCTGCGCTGTGACGGCTGTGGATATTAACACCGGCAGCGAAGTGATTCTCTCTGAAGGCAGTTTGAAGGCGGCTGTCCTTGCCACGATTGCACTGCCGGGTATCTTCCCTGTGCAGAATCTGAATGGGTTTCAGTTGGTGGATGGCGGCGTATTGAACCCTGTGCCGGTCAATGTGGCGCGAATTCTTTCACCGGGCTTGCCTGTGGTGGCGGTTGTATTGAATGACCCCGTCGATTTGCCTGTGCGCGGTTATAACCTCCCTATTCCGAGTATCGTCCCGCGTCCGATTGCCGAACGCCTCTCGCGAATTTCTCTTGCGCAATCTCTGGATGTTTTTCTTCGTTCAGTGGATGTTTCGAGCCGGTATGTATCTCATCTGCGCCTGCAAGTGGACAAACCCGAGGTTATTGTCCGCCCGGATGTGCATACAATCAGTCTGTTGGATCCGGTGGCAATTGAAGATGTGGCGCTGTTGGGCGAGCAGGCGTTGGAAAAAGCGCTGCCGGAACTGAAGCGAAAAACCACCTGGTTTGCTCGTCTTGGCAGGCGGGTTTTTGGAGTGAAGGAATGAGTCGAGACCTGCGAAAATATATGCGCGACACAAACGTACGGCTTGTGGCTGGCGCAATTCTTTTGTTATTCATTGTGGGGTTGGGTTTGATCTGGTTGATCTATGGTTTTGGCGCGGCAGTGACCGGTTTTCTTTGCATCCTCGGCGCGTTTTTCCCGATTGGCTTGATCTTTCTCGCCTTATTTGGAATGGATTGGATCGTAAAACGTGCAAACCCAGACAAAGACCGAACGGATTGATTTCAACGGCTGGACGATGCGTATTCGCCCGGCCGTTTCAGACACGCCGCGCCTCTTGTTAATGATCCACGGCTTGACGGGCGATGAAAATTCGATGTGGGTTTTCGCCCGGCGTTTTCCCGCAGAATATTGGATTGTCGCGCCGCGCGCGCCGCATCCTGCCAACCCGCAGGGATTTTCTTGGCGCCCCAATCCTTTGAGCGTTGAAGAAGCTCAATTGAATCAGCACAAACGCCCCGGCTTGGATGCGCTCTTGCCTTCTGCCGAGGCGTTGATCAAGCTTGTGGATGAGTACTCCGCTTCGGTCGGGGTGGAGTCGGGTCAATTCGATGCGATTGGTTTTAGTCAGGGCGGGGCGATGGTCAATGTGTTGGGCATGCTCTTCCCGCATCGCATCCGCAAGATGGGGGTGCTGGCGGGTTTTGTTCCCTCCGGCTTGGATGCGTATATCAAAGATCGTGTGTTGGCTGGCAAACATATCTTTGTCGCGCATGGCACGCAGGACGAAATGGTGTCCATTGACCGTGCCCGCGCTTCGATCGAATTGCTGCATCAGGCGGGCGCTTCAATCACCTATTGTGAAGATGAAGTGGGTCATAAATTAAGCTCCAATTGTCTGCGCGCGCTTGAAACCTACCTTACAGATTAATCTCTTTCTCACAGCGCTGTTGACGCTGTTTTTGTTTGCAGGTATGCTTGTCTCCGTAAACTTTGGCAGGTCACGCTTGCTCGCCCTCAAAAGAGGGGAGTGTGACCGTCTCGCTTCAAGCAGCATGACCTGCTTTTTGACTTAGGTGAAAAAATGAGAAGACATATTTCCCGAAGAGACTTTATCAAATTGGCTGGTTTGGGGCTGGGCGCATTGACATTCCAACCTCTTGCTGGTTATGAGATCGATTATCGCTGGGATGTCTTCAGCCAACCCAGGCGTTTGCCGCAGTTCCCTGCTGCTGAAATCATTGGGCGTGTGGTGGTTCCAGATGTGGACTTGCGCAACCGCCCGACCAATGATTCTGGCTTGAATACTTCGGTTGCAAAACTTGGCGCGGATACATTGGTCGAATGGGGGCGCGAGGTGATTGGCAATGTGGTGGGCGGGTTGAACAATCAACGTTATGTCGAAACGCCTCAAGGTTATATCTATGCTTCCATGCTTCAACCCACCAAGAACATTCCGAATACGCCCGTGGCGGCGCTCCCCAATGGACAGGGCTTTTGGGCAGAAGTGACTGTTCCGTATGTGGACCTGGCTCATGAGGGCGTTGTTGCCTCGCCGTGGATGCAAGACCTCATCAAGTACAACTTCCCGCCGCGTTTGTACTACGGGCAAGTAGTGTGGGTCGATCAGGTGCGCACCAACAATGGTTTCCCCGAATATCGCTGGAATGAAGATGCCAATGGGCGCGGCTATGGATATGGCGCGTACGGTGAGTTCTTCTGGGCGGATGGCGCGGCATTCAAAATTTTAACGGATGCAGATCTGGCTCCCATCAACCCAGATGTGGATCCGAATGAAAAGACCATCTCGGTCAATTTGGATTATCAAACCCTTTCCTGTCTGGAAGGTACTCGTGAAGTGTTCTTCTGCCGCATTGCCAGCGGATTAAAGTACCTCGACCCCGCTACTGGTACCCCAGTTGATTATTCCACGCCGGAAGGCACCTTGTTTACCCATTGGAAGATCATCTCCAAGAATATGACCGCCGGTTCAGACGGCTCCGGCTACTCCACACCCGCTGTTCCGTGGTGTACCTTCATCAGCGGCGACGGCATTGCCATTCATGGCACCTTCTGGCACAACGCCTTCGGCGAACGCCGCTCGCACGGTTGTGTTAATGTGACCAATGAAGACGCCAAATGGATCTTCCGCTGGACAACCCCTTATGTATCTCTTGCAGCCGGGGAAGAACGCCGCACCCTGCCGGATCACGGCACCATTGTCAATTCATCTGAAACAAATTTTGGGTAAGGAGTAAAAAATGGATTTCTCTCAGATCACGGTCTGGCTTGCCATGTTGGCTGGGCTTGCTTCTTTTCTTTCTCCCTGCGTATTTTCACTGGTTCCTGCGTATGTCGGCTATCTAAGCGGCATTGCCGCAGGAGACGCAAGTCAGAGTGAGAAGCCCAAACGCTGGCTGACCTTTTCGCATGGTTTGGCGTTTGTGCTTGGTTTTAGCGTGGTGTTTGTCGCCTTGGGGGTCATGGCTTCTTTTGCTGGCAGCCTTCTCTATAGCTTGCGATATTGGCTGGCAAAGATCGGCGGCATCGTCGTTATCATTTTTGGTCTGCACATGATCGGCGTCTTTCACATCCCCTTCCTCTCTTATGACACCCGCGTCCAAAAAGCGCCTGATCCAAAGCTGGGCTATCTATCTTCAGCCATGATGGGCGTCTTCTTCTCAGCGGGATGGTCACCCTGTGTGGGACCCGTCCTCGGCGCCATTCTGACTCTCGCCATCAACGGCGGATCGGTCTCCCAAGGGGCAACGCTTCTTTCTTTCTACTCGGCTGGTCTCGCCATCCCATTCCTAATCGCCGCCTTGGGCATTGGCTGGGTGACTGCCACCCTTCGCAAATATAACAAGGTTATGCGCTATGTAGAGATCGGCATGGGCGTCATTCTGGTCGTTATCGGCATCATGCTCTTCACTGGCACATTCGAGACCATTGCCCAGCAGGGACAATTCTTTTGGATCGATTTCGGATTATAACCCTGCGCGATTGAACGCATCTTGTCCCGCAGGCTCTGTGGACTTCCATCTCCTGCGGGTTTTTATTTTATAAAAACCAAAAGAGACTGCCCCCCATGCTCCATGTCACCCTGTTCACTAAAAAAGACTGCAAACTCTGCGGCGAAGTCAAAGCGGATTTGCAGGCGCTTCAATCACAATACCCGCACCGCCTGGTGGAAGTGGATATCGAGACGGACGCGGCTTTGAAAGAACGGTATGGGCGCATCCTCCCTGTGGTGGAGGTTGGTCCATATACTCTTCAAGCGCCCATCTCGCGCCAGAAACTGCAAATGACTCTCGGCGCGGCAACCGACCGCAAGAACCAGCTCGAAAAATTGGATGACCCCGTTTACAAGTACAAAATGGAAAAAGGAAAAAACTTGACCACTGGAGACCGTATCTCTTTTTGGATCGCAAAGCGTTATCTGCTGATCCTCAACCTGTTCATGCTAATCTATGTCGGCTTGCCCATCCTTGCGCCCGCGTTGATGTACCTCGGCGCGGAAGGTCCTGCGCAAATCATCTACCGTGTTTACAAACCACTTTGCCATCAATTTGGCTTTCGTTCCTTTTTTTTGTTTGGCGAACAGCCCTTTTACCCACTGGCAGAGGCAAAGGTGGCGGGTTACAAAACATTTGAAGAAACCACAGGCATTTTGGGCGTGGATGACCCCTACAGTATGAGCCGTTTCGATGCGCGCAACTACATCGGCGATCCGACCGTCGGCTACAAAACAGCATTGTGCCAGCGCGATCTTGCCATCTATGCCGCCATCCTGGTCTTTGGCGTGTTTTACGGCGCAACCGGACGCCGGCTCAAGTCGTTGCATTGGCTGGCTTGGCTCTTGCTGGGGATTGCTCCCATTGGGTTGGATGGTTTTTCGCAATTATTCAGTCAGTTCAATTGGGAATGGCTGGCTGCCCTGGTGCCTTATCGCGAGAGTACACCGTATTTGCGCGTGCTGACAGGCGCCCTGTTTGGTCTCTTCACCGCCTGGTTTGCCTATCCCAACATCGAAGAATCGATGAGCGAAACCCGCCAGTATTATGTCAAAAAAGCGGCTGTGATCGAGGCGGCGGAATAATGCCTTTCAATCAATCGGATGGATTGCGTTTTTATCAGTTCGACATTTTCTCGAACAACGTGCTCAATGCGGTCTTCACCCGTCACGGCGGAGTCAGCCCTGCTCCGTGGAGTTCGCTCAACTTAAGCATTTCGGTGGGGGATGACCCCGAGCGCGTGGCGCAGAATCGCATTCGCGCTTTCCGTGCGCTTGGACGCAACCCCGCCTCCATCCACGATGTGTGGCTGGTTCACAGCACAGACGTGGTCTTCGCTGAAAGCCCACGCCGCTTAAGCGACCCTGCCCCCAAAGCGGATATTCTCTTTACCGACAATCCAGATGTCTCGCTCTTCATGCGCTTTGCCGATTGCGTGCCGCTTTTTTTCCACGACCCCCAAAAGCAGGTGGTTGGCATCGCTCATGCCGGTTGGATGGGAACCCTGAAAGGTGTGGCGGAAGTTTCCATTCAAGCCATGCAGGCGCATTATGGTTCAGCCCCGCAGGATATTGTCGTGGGGATCGGCCCATCAATTGGCGTGGATCAATATGAAATCGGCGAAGAGGTGGCCGTGCAATTCCGCGAGAAGTATGGCGCTGATTCGGAAAAGATCATCCAAATGCGGGCGGGAAAAATCCATCTCGATTTGTGGACGGCCAATGTGTTGCAGCTACAGAAAATGGGCGTGGAGCAGATTCAGGTTTCGGGTTTGTGTACTGCCACTCACCTGGACGATTGGTATTCGCACCGCGCCGAAAAAGGTAGGACGGGACGCTTTGGGGCGCTGTTGGCGTTGGTTTAATTTTTCAGCGCAGGCAAAGGCTTGGGTTGCATGAAACATTCAAACTTCGGCGTGAGGCGGAGTAAAATTAAGCCATGAACATTCAGTTGGTTGATTCTATTCGGGAGCGTTATCTTGCCGCGTTGGATCGAATCGCTTTGGCGGCGAAACGGGCCGGGCGCAGCCCCGAAGCGGTGAAACTGGTGGTGGTGACCAAGTCTCAGCCGTTGGGGGTGGTGCAGGCGGCCGTGGCGGCGGGGGCGCTGTTTCTTGGAGAGAATTATGCCGAGGAGGGTGTTACGAAAATTCAATCTTTACAAAATAGTTCTGCGGTAGAATGGCATATGATTGGTCATGTGCAAAGTCGCAAGGCGGCGCTGGTGGCTGGGAACTTTAACTATATGCATTCGCTCGACAGCCTGAAACTTGCCAGACGGCTCGACCGTTTTTGCGCCGAGGCGGGCCGGGTGTTGCCGGCGCTGTTGGAGTTCAATGTAGGCGGCGAGACCAGCAAGGGCGGCTGGGAGGCCTCAGATGAAGAGCGCTGGGCGGAACTGTCC
>JACAEP010000222.1 GCA_013388795.1 Chloroflexota bacterium
CGCGGATGTCTCTTGCTTCGGGAGAGGAATCCATCAGGTCGTAGAAGCGGTCCACGAGAGCGCGGACGCCGGTCTCGCCGCCGAGAAGTTCGTAGAGGGATTGGGTTTCAGGCATGGGTAAAATTTTACCTTACCAAACATGTATAATAGACTCATCAACGACAGGAGAATAACATGAACAAGGATAACGAAGCGGTAATCCTTTCAGCGGTCCGCACACCCATCGGGAAATTCCAGGGCGCGCTGAGTAGCATCCCTGCGCCTAAATTAGGTTCAATCGCAATTGAAGAAGCGGTTAAACGCGCAGGCATTGACCCTGCCGACGTGGAAGAAGTTTTTATGGGCAACGTTGTCGGCGCAGGCTTGGGGCAGGCCCCCGCTCGCCAGGCTCTGATTTTTGGCAGCGTGCCTGCCACCGTCAGCGCAACGACCATTAACAAAGTCTGCGGATCGGGCTTGAAGGCGGCGATGATGTCGGCGCAAGCCATTCGCGCGGGCGATGCGGACTTGTTCATCGCCGGTGGGTTTGAGTCGATGAGCCGCGCGCCGTATCTCGTCAGCGGGCGCATGGGCGAGTTAAAATTCGGCAACACGCAAATGACCGATGCCCTGCTCAACGATGGCTTGTGGGATCCATTCGAGAATTGGGGCATGGGCAACGCCGCAGAATTTATCGCGGATGAATATGAAGTGACCCGCGCCGCAATGGATGAATTCGCGCTTCGCTCTCACCAGAAGGCTGTGGAGGCTCAAGAGGCGGGGCGGTTTACGCCAGAAATTGTTCCCGTCCAAATTCCTGGACGCAAAGGCGAGGTAACCATCGTCAGCCAGGATGAAGGTCCGCGCAAGGACACATCGCTTGAATCGCTTGCGAAATTGAAGCCCGTCTTCAAAGCCGATGGAAAAGTAACAGCGGGAAACGCCTCGCCGATGAACGATGGCGCGGCAGCGGTGGTGATTTCGTCGCGTGCATATACCGAAAAGAAAGGACTCAAGCCAATTGCAAAGATCGTGGGCTATGCCCAAGCCGCGATGGAGCCGAAATATCTCTTTGCGGCTCCCGCCTACGCCATGCCAAAACTTCTCAAAAAAATCGGCTGGACGTTGAAAGATGTTGATCTCATTGAGTTGAACGAAGCCTTCGCCGCGCAAGTCCTCGCGGACGGCTACGCTCTCGCCGACCAAGGCTGGGACTGGGACAAGGTCAACGTAAACGGCGGCGCGATTGCACTCGGTCACCCACTGGGCGCCAGCGGCGCGCGCGTGTTGACTACCCTCATCTACGCCTTGAAAGATCGCGGACTGAAACGAGGGATTGCGTCACTTTGTCTTGGTGGCGGTGAAGCGGTGGCGATGGCGATTGAAGTGGAGTAAACGATATTTGATACTCGATATTCGATGAATGAATATCGAGTATTGTTTTTTATAAACCTCTGGTGGTCAAGTAGGGCAAGTGCTCTTCTCGCCCGTATCGAGACCACCTTGTAAATATAATATTCTTCATTAACTGGTGGTTTCGATACGCCCCGCGAAGAGCGGCGGGGCTACTCAACCACCGAGGAGCAGAATAAATTATGAATACCCAAGAACGCAACGAAAAACTTGAACTATACGGACGTGGATACGACTTACTGAAAGCGGCGCTGGCTGAGGTTCCACAAGAGGCGATGCTTTTCAAGCCGGAGCCCAAAGAGTGGAGCGTCTACGAAATCATCATCCATATTGCGGACAGTGAAACCAACGCGGCGTTACGCGCGCGGAAATTGATCGTTGAGCCGGGCGGAAGCATTATGGGCTACAACCAGCCATTATGGGCGGAGGTATTGAACTATCACGAGCATAATTTTGAAGACGCGCTCGAAGTAACGAGGCTGGCACGCAAGACCACGTATGAATTATTGAAGCGCATTCCGGACATTGTTTTTGATACGCATTGGATCAAACATCCGGAATATCCCGAACCATATACTTTTGATAAATGGGTCAATATTTACTCGGCTCATATTCCGGGACATGTTGAGCAGATACAGAATAATATGATCGCGTGGAAAAGTAAGAAATAACACCTTCCCGTCATTGCGAGGGCGGTCTTGTTCTTCGCCCGAAGCAATCTCTAGCGTCGGTCATGAGATTGCTTCGTCGGGAAGGGCGCCCTCCTCGCAATGACGGGGTGACAATAAGGAGTTCACAATGTCAATTAAAAATATCTTCGTAATCGGCGCAGGGACCATGGGCAATGGGATCGCTCAAGTGGCGGCGACGTCGGGGTATCAGGTCACTTGCATGGACGTCATGCCCGCCGCGTTGGAAAAAGCCAAAGCGACCATCGCCAAATCCACGGCGAAACTAATGGAGAAGGGAACGCTCACAGCGGAGCAAAAGGCAGCCGCAGACGGGATTCAGTTCACGTCCACGATGGAGGCGATGAAGGAGGCGGATTTCGTCATCGAGGCGGCGGCGGAAAATCCGGAGTTGAAATTCAAGATATTCAAAGACATGGATGCGAACGCGCGAGAAGGGGTGATCCTTGCCACGAACACGTCGTCCATTTCAATTACAAAAATTGCCGCCGCCACGAAGCGAGCGGAGAAGGTCATCGGGATGCACTTCATGAACCCAGCGCCGCTGATGAAATTGGTTGAGGTCATCAAGGGACTCGCCACCGACGATGAGACCTTGAACACGACGCTTGAGTTGTGCAAGGTGATGGGCAAGGAGGCATGGACGGCAAACGACTCGCCGGGGTTTATCTCGAACCGTATTTTGTGTCCGATGATCAATGAAGCGGTGTTCGCGTTGCAGGAAAATGTCGGCACGCCCGAAGCGATTGATGCGGTGATGAAGCTCGGCATGAATCACCCGATGGGTCCGCTGACGCTGGCGGATTTGATCGGCTTGGATGTGGTCTTGTTCGTGATGGAAGTGCTGCAAAGGGATTTGGGCGAGGACAAGTACCGCCCTGCGCCGTTGCTGCGCAAGATGGTGGATGCGGGGTATTTGGGAAGGAAGACCGGGCGCGGGTTTTATACATATTAAAATCAGATCAACTGCCTTTCGTTGCCTTTTGACTTATCATGGATGTGAACCCAGGAGAAAAAATGTTTCGAAAACCAATCGTTCTGACAATTCTTGGCGTAATGATCCTGTCCGCAGCGCTGATTCCGTTTCAAGTCCGCGCGGGAGGCGTGTGCGGCGGTACGTGGGTCGCCGAAGCGGGCGATACCGTCGAAAAGATTGCAGCAATATGCGGCACTTCGGCGGGCGCTATTTATTCTGCGAATCCCGGCATTGGCAGTAATCTGGCGGCAGGGCAGGTTTTGAATGTGCCCGGCGCAAATTATGGAGTAACAGCCACAGCCGTTGCTGTTGTGACCGTTGTTCCGGTTATCACGGCTGCGCCGGTTGCTGTGCCTACTGCCATTGTGGGCGGGAGATATGTTGTGCAGCCGGGCGATACCTTTGCGGGGATCGCGTATAAGCTTGGGGTTTCCATTTATGATCTGTGGGCGGCAAACCCGTTCATTTGGGATATCAATATTTTGTATGTTGGGCAGGTGTTGAACCTTCCATATTGGCACGTGCCTGCGCCCGGCGCTGACAAAGAGCCAAGCCCTCTTTCGTATGCGGGAGATATTTCTAAAAATGCGCCGCAGGGAAGCGTGCAGTTGGTCAACTCGTCGAACGGTGATGTATATGTTTCTTTGCGCATCACGCGCGCAGATGGGACGAATGCCATTTATGAATATCCTGTGAGCGGCGCTTCGTATGCCAGCATTCCAGTCGGCTGGGTGGACTATGTTGCATGGGTGGGCGGAGTGAAATTCACCGGCGGGTTCAAACTAAAGGAAGACCATCTGCGCGTCATCACCTTCTACAAAAGGAAGGTTGTTGTAGAATAAACTCTATTGGAAATAAAAATTTCCATCTGCTCTGTTGCAAAGATAAGTTTGGCATGATAGATGTAGGCGTATGAAACCACGCGAGAGCCGTTCTGTGAAAGTTGCCAAGATCGCTTATCGTTTGCCCCAGCAAGCGTTGCCGAAGTATTCACACGCCAAGAGTCCGCATCATTTTGAATGACCGCAGTTGGCAGCCTGTGTGCTGGTCATGTTTTCCCTCAACAAGAGTTACCGTGATATGGAGGAATGGCTCCTGGCAGCCGATCAAGTGTGTCAGGCGCTCGAATGACCACGCATTCCCGATCATACAACCCTTCAGCGCGCCTGCGGCAAACTCCGGAAACTGGACTTTGAGAAGATGAAGAACCAGTTGTTGAAGGAAGAAAACATCGAAGAACGTGTCACCGCTTCCGATCGCGCTGGCTTCTCACCTGGACAAGCCAGCAGCA
>JACAEP010000018.1 GCA_013388795.1 Chloroflexota bacterium
CAAAGGACTAGCCCGCCAATGCGGATGACATTCATCATCACAGAGCCATCGGCTTTGCGGGAAAGTTTTTCCCCCGATTCTCTATCCGCTTTGAGGCGGAAGTAGAAGGAGATGCCCATCCCTGTAAAAAGGATCAGGGCGGCTAAAATGCGGAAAATGTTTTCGTTCATCGTTTTTGCTGCTTTTTAGTTTTTACCTTGTTTCTTCGTTTTGCCATTGACTATAGACTGCAGACCGCGATTAATTGTCCGCCGTCTATTGTCTGCGGTCATGCGATTTCAAGAAATATTTTGCTCGTAATGCTCAACCCAAGCACATACGTTTTCTTCTCAACTTTGATCGTCAAATTATGGTCAAACGGAGAATAATCAATCACTTCAATCATTGTGTTGGGCGTTAATCCAATCTCATTCAAGTGCCGAAGCAAATCAGCGTCTGCGCTTTTGACGCACAGGATTCTTCCCGCCTGTTTTTTTCGCAGCGCCGAAAGCGATGTTGACTTGTCAGCCGGCATTTTCAAGTCGGCAGTGGGGATCAACTCTCCGTGCGGGTCTCGAAGCGGATGCCCCAGCGCGGCAGCGATGCGGCGCTCGAAATCTTCAGAGATCACATGCTCCAATCGTTCCGCCTCTTCATGCACTTCATCCCATGCGTAGCCGAGGGTTTGCACCAGCCAGGTTTCGAGCAGGCGGTGATGGCGGATGACTTCGAGCGCGGCGCGTTTACCGGTGGGGGTTAGGGTCACACCTTGATGTTTTTGATACTCCAATAGAGCGGGTTTTTCCGCCGCCAGTTTTTGAATCATGCCGGTCACTGAGGCAGGTTTGATATTCAACTCACGCGCCAGGTCATTGGTGCTGGCGGGTGAGCCGTTTTCGGTTAGTTCATAGATGCGTTTGAGGTAATCTTGTACAGATTGAGTGGAGGATTTCTTCATGGGGTTCTGAATTTAGGCTTGACTAATTATATTTTAGGTCAACCTAAAATATTTGTCAAGGCATAATTTGACGTAAAATGTAGGCATGCCTCTTTTCTCCGAGATTTCCGAACAGCCTGAACGAATCAAGAACTTGCTTGCCAGTCAGCGCAAACAAGCGGAGCGGATCGCGGCTGAGATCCGTAACCGTGAAATTGATTACGTTTTTCTCGCCGCGCGCGGAACATCGGATAATGCGGGCAGGTATGCAAACTACTTACTCGGTGCGATGAATGGGCTTCCGCTTGTGCTGGCGGCGCCATCCCTGTTCACATATTATAAGAAACCGCCGCGTTTGAAGAGCGCTTTGGTCATTGGTATTTCTCAATCGGGCAAATCGCCGGATATTGTTAGTGTTTTGGAAGAGGGGAGACGCCAGGGTTGTCTGACGCTGTCCATAACTAATGAGCCAGATTCGCCTCTTGCTCAGACTTCAGACTTTTTGCTCGAACTCAAAGCGGGCGCCGAAAAGGCAGTGGCAGCCACAAAAACCTATACAGCCGAGTTGATGTGTGTGGCAATGCTTTCGGCGGCATTGGTAAATGACAAAAAGATGTGGGCAGGCCTGGCAAATATCCCTGATTGGATGCGACAGACATTGCGGCAGAACGATCTCATTTCCGAGTCTGTACAGCGTTATCGTTACATGGATCAGACCGTTGTGCTGGGGCGTGGATTTAACTATTCCACAGCGTTTGAATGGGCGTTGAAATTAAAAGAACTGACCTATATTATTGCCGAGCCGTATTCTTCAGCAGACTTTGCGCATGGTCCCATTGCGATGGTGGAGAGCGGCTATCCTGTCTTTGCGGTGGCGGCAAAAGGGAAGGTCTTCGACTCGATGCTTGAGATGCTCAAACGCCTTCGCTCGGATATTTCCGCCGAATTGGTGGTGATCTCCAATGACAAAAGAGCCTTGTCGTTGGCGCAGGTTCCCTTGAAGATTCCAACCGATATGCCTGAATGGCTTTCTCCACTGGTGAGTATTTTGCCCGCTCAATTGTTTGCGTATCATCTCACGCTGGCAAAGGGATACAACACCGAACAGCCGCGCAGCATCCGCAAGGTGACGGAGACGAAGTAGTCTCATCCTTCTACCTATTCCCCAAGGAGACAAATTTCCCATGCGTGTTTGTGTTTTGACCGATGAATTACCTGAAGATTTTGACCCGGCGCCTTACATGAAAGATTATGAATGGGAGATGGTCACCCTGACTGCCCCTGTGGAGGAGAAGATTCGCGCCCTGGCAGAATCGGGAAGGTTTGATGTGTATTTGAATATCTGCGAAGGCTATGAGTTCGAGGATGAAGAAGATGAAATTTTCGGATACCAGGCGCATGAAGTTGTCAGTGTTTTGGAGTCCCTAAACCTGCCTTTTACCGGCGCGGACTCGCGTTGCTTTGACCCGACCCGTGAAGAGATGCAAGCAGTAGCAGACAGGGCTGGGGTCGGGTTTGCGAAAGGCTATCAGGTCAAAAGTCTAGAAGAGGCGCAGGACCTTGTCAAGACACTGCGCTATCCCATAATGGTTAAGCATCCCAAAAGTTATGGCAGCACTGGGATGTTCAAGGAGTCGCGCGCAAATACTTTGGAGGAAGTTCTGACTCAAGTAAAGCGTGTTTGTGGTGAGTTTGGCGCAGCCCGTATGGAAGAGTTTATTATTGGCAAAGAATTTAATGTGTTGGTGGTGGATAACCCCGATGACCTTGCCAACCCGTTTGTGTACCCGCCTGCCGAGCTGATTTTTCCGGATGGGGAAGAATTTTGGCATACTGATATTAAGTGGGATTACAACATCCCGTTCGATTTCAAAGAAGTGACGGAACCGGCGCTGAAGGCAAAGTTGCAAGACGCAGGCAGGCGCATGTTTCAGGCGATGGGGATTGCCGGATACGGGCGCTGCGATATTCGTATGAACGAACGTGGAGAATTGTTCATTTTAGAGATCAACCCGAATGCTGCCATTATGCTGCCGCCTGAGGAGTATGGACCGGCTGATTACATGATCCTGTACGACAAGGATGGGTATAAAGGCTTTTTTGATCGTATTTTCGCTGTGGCGCACATCCGCCAACAGATGCGTATGAAAAAGTGACATTGGCGCGCGTGATCTGGAAAGGGCAGTCTCTCTCTTTCGCTGTTTTAAGAAGCGCACGGCAGGGTTGGTGAACCCTGCCGTGCTAACGACCTGCCCTCAACAGGTAATACACTATGTTTTGTTCTTCAAGTACGTATCAATCGCAAACCCGGCTTTTCTGCCCGCTACCATCGCCGTTACCACCAAGTCAGGACCCGTCACACAGTCGCCGCCAGAGAATACACCCTCGCGGCTCGTTGCGCCGGTGGCTTTATTTTTGACAGTAATTAACCCCCAATCGTGCGTTTCCAGGTCCGGTGTGCTTTTGCCGATTACAGGGTCAGGCCAATACCCTAATGCAAGCACGGCAGTATCTGCTGCGACGCTGAAATTCGAACCTTCCACCGGCACAGGCTTGCGCCGTCCTTTTGCATCTGGTTCACCAAGTTTCATCTCAATGCATTCCACAGCCGCAAGTTTTCCGTCTGCGCCGGCAATAAACTTCACGGGCTGTGTCAGGAAGCGATACTTCGCGCCCTCTTCGCGTGCCATCTTGCGATCCTTTTTCCCGCCCGGCATTTCCCTCTCGGTGCGGCGATACAAACAAGTCACTTCCTCTGCGCCCAGCCGCAACGCCGTCCGTAAGCAGTCAGACGCCGTATCCCCGCCGCCCACCACCACTACCCGCTTGCCAATCTGAAGCGGCTCTTTCATATTTTCTGGCAGCTGGCGCTTGGGTAAATTTCCGCGAATGAGAAAATCAGTCGCTTCGTAAACCCCGGGCAGGTCCGTGCCTGGGGTATCTTCCATCTTTGCATCCACTTCAGAGCCAACGCCCACAAACACCGCCTCAAAGCCTTCTGCAAACAACTCATCAATCGTCTTGTCCTTGCCGATGTAGGTATTCGGCACAAACTTGACGCCTGCTTTCTCGAACTCCTCCCATTTTTCGCCCCAAACCTCTTTCGAAAGTTTGAAGTTCGGGATGCCATACACCAGCAATCCACCTGGCGCTGGCTTGGAGTCAAAGATCGTCACTTCATGCCCTTTCTGAAGAAGGACATCGGCGCATCCCAACCCGGCGGGGCCTGCTCCTACAACCGCAACCTTTTTTCCGCTCCGAGTTTCGGGTATGGGAATCTTGTATCCTACCGTACGGCGTTCATAATCCACTGTAAAGGCTTCGAGCTCGCCGCATAGAACAGGCGCATGGTGTTTGTTCAAAACACACGAACCCTGGCATAAGGCTTCATGCGGGCATACGCGCCCGCATACTTCTGGCAACGAACTGGTCTTGTGATAGATCGCCGCCGCCTCCACGAATTTGCCCTGCTCGATCAGCCACATCGCCGAAGGAATATCATTACTGGTTGGGCAGGCAACCATGCACGGAGCAGGATCAGGGCAATGGATACAGCGAGCGGCTTCCACCATAGCGCGCTCCGGATCGAACTCGATCACTACATCGTTGAAATCACAGGTCCGTTCATCCGCCGGGCGAAGGTCCAAATCAAAAAAAGGACGGTTAGCCCGTTCCTTGCGGTCGATTGCCAAAAATTCACTAGGGACTGCCTGCATGAAAAAATCCTCCGGAGGAGTTGATACAAATAAAGCGATTTATGGGATGATAACCAATGAAAAAGGATAGACAAAGGCTTAAATGTCACAAATCCACGAGACAATCGTCATGATTTGTGAAATGGATTAATAAAGGCTGAATCCGCCGCAAATGAGCGCTTATCTGGGTTAGAATTTAATTGTAAAAATCTGCACAATTTATCCACACCCTGCGAGGGCGAGTGTGATATATCTAAGTAGAACGCCAAAAGAAATTTAACACCAAGCCGACCGCCGACGGCGGACCGCGGTCTATGGTCTGCGGTCGGCGGTCAATTGCCGAAGTAGCGAATGATTTTGCGTAAGTCCAAATATCTAAAGAGCCGCCTGAAAGCGTTCATAAAACTTTTTTGCTCAAACCGCCGACTTGGCGGGAAAGGATGCGCTTTGAGTGAATTTACTTCGATAAACCACATAAGCACAGACAGCCTGCAAACTTTTTGTATATCAAATGCGTATAAAATGTAAGAAAACAACGAGGCAGGCTTACTGTATTGCTGTTGGAGGATTTTCATAATGCGTCAATTTTTCTCAAGAATAACCCGGCGGACCTGGATCATTGTTGGCATTGCCGCTTCCATCCTGATCGCGGCATTTTTCTTCATTCCTCGTCAGGGTGAAGAGACCGTCTATCAAACCGAGCCGGTTGCGCGCGGCGACCTCGCGGCATCTGTAGGCGCCACAGGTACGGTTCGTGCGCGCCAAACCGCTGTCTTAAGCTGGCAGACTACGGGGATCATCGGTGAAGTGAATGCCAGCATCGGCGATGACGTACCTAAAGACTTTACGCTTGCTGCTCTCGATAAATCCACCGTCAGCCAGAACATTATCCTAGCTGAGGCCGACCTTGTCAATGCACAGCAAGCCTTGGAGGATTTGCTCGAATCGGATACCGCCTTGCTTGAGGCGGAAAAAGCAGTGGAACGCGCAGAAGAAGCCTACGAAAAGGCTTACAACTGGCGTATTGAGCTCAACGGCAAAATTGATATTAAAGAAGTATATTACGACCAGTTCGGTGTCTTAAGAGTCAAGGAATACAAAGGGTATGCCAGCCAAGAGACCATTGCCGATGCCGACCGTGACCTTGCCCTCGCCGAATCCAAACTGAAAGACGCCCGCCGCGCATACGAACGCCTTCTCAAGGGAGAAGACTCGGACGAAGTGGCTGCGGCGCGCGCCCGTGTTGCGGCGGCAGAAGCCACCCTCAACCTTTCCAAACTAACCGCCCCTTTTACAGGCACAGTGACTCAAGCAAATTCCATTGTTGGCGACCAAGTCAGCCCTGGCAGCATTGCTTTCCGTGTGGACGACCTATCCAGTTTGCTGGTGGATGTGCAGGTTTCTGAAGTAGATATTAATCGCGTGGCGGTGGGGCAGCCCGCCACCCTGTTGTTCGATGCCGTACTCGGCAAAACCTACAATGGCAAAGTGGTGGAAGTGGGGCAGGCGGGCGACACGCTTCAAGGCGTGGTCAGTTTTACGGTCACCGTCGAATTAACCGATGCGGATGAACAGGTTAAACCCGGGATGACCGCGGCAGTCAATATCATTGTGGAAGAGGTTAAGAACAACTTGCTGATTCCGAACCGCGCCGTCCGCCTGATCGACGGGGAGCGTGTGGTATATATCCTGCGCGATGGAATGCCGCAGCCCGTGCCAGTCACCCTGGGCGCTTCTTCGGAGACTATGAGCGTTTTGCTAAGCGGTGACATTCAGGAAGGCGATGCGATCATCCTGAACCCGCCCAGTTTCAATGGAGGACCCTTTGGCGGAAACTAGCATGGACTGGGTCATCGAAGCCCGCGATCTGCGCAAGACATACATCATGGGTGAGATCGAAGTGCAAGCCTTGCGCGGCGTCTCGTTCACGGTCACACGCGGAGAAGTTGTCGCCATCATGGGCCCCAGCGGTTCAGGTAAATCCACCATGATGAACACGATCGGCTGTTTAGACCGCCCTACTTCCGGCGAATACATTTTGGATGGCGAATCCGTGGCTCAGATGAATGACGATCAATTAGCCAGTGTGCGCAACCGTAAGATCGGCTTTGTCTTTCAAAGTTTTAATCTTCTGTCTCGCCTGACCGCATTAGGCAATGTAGAATTGCCCCTGCGTTATGCAGGACTCACAGAGGGGCGGCGGCAGAAAGCCCAAGCCGCATTAGAAGCGGTCGGCTTGAAAGATCGTATGAACCATCGTCCTTATGAACTCTCCGGTGGTCAGCAGCAGCGGGTGGCAGTCGCCCGTGCCCTGGTCAATAACCCCGCCATCATCATGGCAGACGAACCGACCGGCAACCTCGACTCAAAGGTCGGCAAAGAAATCATGAAGCTCTTGCTAAATTTGAATAAAGACCTCGGCACCACACTGGTGATCGTCACACATGATCCCAGAATCGCCGAACAGACCCAGCGCGTCATCCGTTTGAAAGATGGTGAACTGGACTCTATAGACAATAATCCGGGAGGGATGAAATGAGTTTTGCCCAAGCGATCCTCGAAGCCCTCGAAAGCTTGAACGGCAATAAACTGCGTTCCGCACTGACCGTTCTTGGTATTGTCATAGGGGTTGCGGCCGTCATTGCCATGTTAGCAGTGGGCAATGGCGCGCAAGCCTCCATCACCGGGTCGATCTCCAGCATTGGCACCAATCTGCTTTTTGTCTTTAGCGGCGCACCAAGCAATGACGGTCCTCCCGGCTCAAACCGGCGCAGCGGGAATAACGATCGCCCGCTCACCCTGGGAGACGCAGAGGCCCTCAAGGACCAATTCGCCGCACCCTCCGTCGAAATGGTGGCGCCGACCATTCAAGGCAATGCCCTGCTGACCTTCTCCAGCGAACAGACCACCACCTCCATCTCCGGCGTCACCCCGGAATATTATCCCGTCCGCAATCTTGAAATGGCGGAGGGCGAATTCATCAATTCGGAACACATTCTTGGGCGCATGTCCGTCGTTGTACTCGGACCGGAAACCGCCATCGACTTATTTGGTCATGCCGATGGCGTGGTCGGCGAAGTGATTCGCATTGAGGGGCAGCCATTCCGCATCATTGGGGTGTTGGTAGCGCGGGGTGGCGGCGCATTTGGAAGTGAAGATAATGCCGCCTACATTCCCTTTACCACAGCGCAAGCCCGTCTCATCAAGCGCAGCGCCCGCGACGAAGTGGACGTCATCTTTGTGCAAGCGGCGGCTGCCGAGTCGGTTCCGCAAGCCGTGGATGAAATTTCCAACATCATCCGCCAGCGGCATCGCACCCCTGTTGGAGCCGATGACTTCACGGTCTTCACCCAGCAGGACTTTCTCAGTATCTTTAGCCAGATCACCGGCGTCCTGACCATTTTCCTGGGCGGCATTGCCGGAATCTCCCTGCTTGTGGGCGGCATCGGCATTATGAACATTATGCTGGTCTCCGTCACCGAACGCACCAAAGAGATCGGCTTGCGTAAAGTGCTGGGTGCGCGCAAACGCGACATCCTTCTGCAATTTCTGACCGAGTCCTCCCTGTTGAGTCTCATTGGCGGCATCATCGGCATTATCTTTGGCTGGGTCATTGCTCGCATCGTTGAGCAAGTCGCCACTGCCACGGGCAATACCTTTGTACCCATTGTTGGTTGGGATGCTGTCATTCTTTCCACGGGCTTCTCAGCAGCCATCGGTCTATTCTTCGGCATCTACCCTGCCAGCCGCGCTGCCAACCTGGAGCCTGTTGAAGCCCTGCGCTACGAATAACATGACACGCTTACGTTTTACCGCATTTATCCTGAGCCTGACCTTACTTGCTCAAGGATGTTTGCCCGCACAAGTCTCAACCTTGCCTGCGCAGGCACAGACGGAAGAAGCGACAGCCTCTCCTACGCCCCTGCCTGTTGCGACATCCGCGCCTCTTTCCACACCCACACCCGCCCCAACCACCGCGCCTACGCCTACGCCCATGCCTGCCGTCCGCGTGACGGCTGTGGGCGGCAACCTCTACATCCGCCGCGGGCCAGGCACTGCATATGACCGAACGGGCTTGCTCAACCAAGGCGAGAGCGCCCAGGTCATCGGCAAAGACATGCTCTCCAAATGGGTGCAGGTTGTTATTCCCGGTAGTGAAGCGACAGGCTGGGTTTCCCTGCTTACACCCTATTCCCAGGTCGCAGGTGACTTATCGCAGATACCGGCATTTACCTTCACCGAGTTTCCCAAACCTGCCTACATTGAGAACTGTACCGAGCATGACCTGCTCGTTCTGCCCAATGAGTTATACCTGTACAACCTGTACACCAACAGCAATTCCCTGAACGAAGCGCAAGTGGATCCCGGTGTTTATGCCATCAAAGACCTGTTCGTGGAAGGGCAGCCGGTCTATCTGACTGTGTATGTAAGTGAAGGCGAAATCGTCTATATCACTGTGGATGCATCGGATAACCAGCATCTGTGTGGGGCGCAGAATTAAGACTGCAAAAACGGCACGTGGTCTGTGTGCCGTTTTGTTTTGAAAACAGGTGATACAATCAAAGTAAATTCGATGCCATCTCCGGCGTGGAAAACGGCTTGGTACGCAGAAGCGGCCCCAAATCACGTTTGAGGCGTCGTCGGCAACATAAAACTGGAGCATCTGTTATGTCTGAAAAACTTAATCGACTCAAGGAAATCCTTGGAGAAGTATCCGATCTGGGGCGCGCTGCCAGCGTGCTGGGATGGGATCAGCAAGTAAACATGCCGCCCGGCGGCGGGGAGGCGCGCGGTCGGCAGTTGGCAACGCTGGGCAAGATTGCGCAGGAAAAATTCACCGCCGATGAAGTGGGCGAATTGATCGAAGACTTAAAAAAGGAATATACCGACCCTGAGACCGATGAGGGAGCCATGATCCGCGTGGCGGCGCGCGGCTACGAGAAAGCCAGACGCGTGCCTTCCTCTTTTGTGGCCGAGCAGGCTGTAGCCGCCGCCAAAGCCTTTGAAGCCTGGGTGGAAGCCAGGAGCAAATCCGACTTTTCCATTTTTCGCCCGTATCTTGAAACGAATGTCGAGCTGGTCAAGAAATATATTTCCTTCTTTCCGCCGGCAGAGCATCCATACGATGTGCTATTGGATGATTACGAACCGGGCATGAAAACTGCCGAAGTGCGCGAGATCTTTAACGACCTGCGTCCAAAACAGGTTGCGCTTATCAAAGCCATCCGCGAAGCCAAACAAGTAAAAGATGACTTTCTGCGGCAGTCGTTCAATGAACAGAAGGTATGGAATTTCAGCGAGAAGATCATCGCCAAGTTCGGCTACGATTTTAACCGCGGACGGCAGGATAAAGCCCCGCATCCGTTTGAAACGACTTTCAGCGTCAATGATGTGCGCATCACCAACCGCTTTGAAAAACACGCGCCGCTTGCGACCTTGTTCAGCGCCATGCACGAATGCGGGCATGCCTTGTACGAACTTGGCGGCAACCCGGCTTACGAGCGTACGCCGCTGGAAAGCGGAACATCGCTTGCCATTCATGAATCGCAATCACGCATGTGGGAAAATCTGGTCGGGCGTTCATTGCCATTTTGGGAACATTTCTACCCCAGCCTGAAAAAAACCTTCCCATCTAAGTTGGACGGAGTCAGCCTCAAGAATTTCTACAAAGCCATCAACAAGGTGGAGCCGTCCTTCATTCGCGTCAATGCCGATGAAGCCACCTACAACCTTCACATCATGCTGCGCCTGGAAATTGAAATTGGCATGGTGGATGGCAGCCTCGACATCAAAGACCTGCCCGAAATTTGGAATGCCAAAATGCGCGACTATCTCGGTATTACCCCGCCCGACGACGCCAAAGGCGTATTGCAGGATATTCACTGGTCTTATGGCTCCATTGGTTACTTCTCCACTTATGCGCTTGGCAACATTGTCTCGGCGCAGTTGTGGGAGAAAATCAATAAAGATATTAAGAACCTCGACGACCAAATTCGCAAAGGTCAATTTGCCGAACTGCGTGAATGGCTGCGGGCCAAGATCCACGTTTTCGGTCACAAGTATGACCCGCAAGATATCGTCAAACGGGTCACTGGTTCGAAGATCGACTCCGCCGCATACGTCCGCTACCTCACAAAGAAATACAGCGATATTTACGGGCTGTAATTTGACTTGACTCAAGAGACGCCCCAACCCTGCGGGCGTCTCTTCTATTTACTATGAGACTTCGACTAACCGCCCTCGCCGCTCTTGTTGGACTTTTATCTGCCTGCGCCCCCCAAGCCGCTCCCGCGCCGACGCCGCTCCCGCCCGATTATCTGCCCACTGTCGTCGCGCTGACCGGACAAGCCGCATTTGCCACGGCCGCCGCATTGACCCCATCTGCCACGCCGTTTCCAACCGAAACGCTCCCGCCTGTAGTCGAACTTCCCACTGCCACTCCCACCCTGCCTGCAGGCTTCACGGATTATGCCAAGATTCGTTTCCTGGCTCCGGGACCCATGTCCAGCGTGACATCTCCTTTCATCTTCAATGCCATCATCTCTGCCGGTGAAAGTGAACGGATACAACTTGATCTGCTGGGGGAAGATGGGCGCGTTTTATACCGCGCCATTGAGAAGCTCACCGAAAATCCTCTGGGGATTTTTCAACGTTTTGAAATTCCCTTTCAAATTCGGGCGGTCTCCGAGGCGGGCTACATCCGTATTAGCACCAAAGATGATTCTAGCCGCATTCAGGCATTGAACACCCTGCCGCTTCTGTTATATTCGGTTGGAACAAATCAGATTAATCCGCCGGGAAACATCATTTATGAGCGCGTTGCCATGGACGGCTTCAAGGAAAAACAGGAGTTCTTCGGCGGAGAAGTGGCTCTCAATGGGCGCATCTGGCCCTTCAACGACCAGCCTTTTGTGGTGGAGTTGCTCTCCACCGAAGGCAAGCCCCTGGGCACACGCATCCTCAACATGAACGGCATTGATACGCAGCCTTTTGCGACCGTCATCCCTTACAAAGTCAGCGGTCCGACCCCGGCGCGCCTCACCTTTCGACAGGAGAATTCCCTGCTTGCCATTGCCGACCCGGAATTGGGCAAGCTGGTCTACGTTTACACCATCGAAGTGATGTTGAATCCCTAGCGCCCAAACAACATGAAGATGCAGGGGAAATGCGGCGAATTTCAGCCGCGTTTCCTCATCCATTTAAAGTTGTTTGGGCGCTAGGCTTGCCAAAATAAATCCCAATGGTATAATCTGCCCGCTGTTCAATCGGGGTGTGGCTCAGACCGGTAGAGCGC
>JACAEP010000182.1 GCA_013388795.1 Chloroflexota bacterium
AGATTTGATAAAGGGTTCAACGATATTCGATATTCGAGAATCGAAGAACTGCGGAAGTCGCTTGCGCCGATGAAGGCGGAGAGATTGAAGTTACAGGCGGAGGCGAATCGGTTGCAATTTGAAACGATACTCGATAGTCGAAACTCGAATACCGAATCTCAAATACCATCCTCCGAATTATCGAATATCCAATCTCGCTTGTCGAATATCGACTCCCGAATATCGCTGCCGCAGGCAGAACTCGACCGCCTGACGCGCCAGTTTTGGGTGACGAAGGAGCAGGTGCGCGCCAATAAGTATGACCTTTCCGCCAGCCGATACCGACAAGTGGAAGCGGACGCTGTCTATCACGAGAAGCCGTCTGTGACGCTGGAACGGTTGGCAAGGTTGGAAGGTGTGATGTTGGATGAGATTAATGAGTTGAAGAAGTTGGTGAATGGTGAATAGTACAACGTCCCGAAGGTTGGACTTGCAGAACTTTGACGATTTCCCGAAACCTTCGGGACGGTTTTGGGCAGAGTTGGGAAGCAGGTAGACAGAGAAACACGGATGAGTAAGTATCCTTTTGTTCCGCTTGGCGAAGTTTGCGATTTCGTTTATGGCGACAGTTTGAAAGAAACTGACCGCAAAGGCGGTAGCGTTCCTGTTTATGGTTCAAATGGAATTGTAGGTTGGCACGACAAGGCAATTACGACAGGGGAAACGATAATTGTAGGACGCAAAGGCTCAATTGGCGAAGTTCACTTAAGCAAAATTCCATGCTGGGCGATTGACACAACTTACTATATTGATAAAACCAAAGTTCCCTGTGACTTTACCTGGCTTTATTACACATTAAAAGCGCTGGATTTAACTCGTCTCAATAAATCTGCTGCTGTTCCTGGTTTGAATAGAGAAGATGCTTACGAACAGAAACTCCCCCTCCCCCCGCTGGCGGAGCAAAAGCGGATAGCGTCGCTGCTGGCGCGCGCCGACCGCCTGCGTCAGTTGCGCCGCGCCGCCAACGCTCTCGCCGATTCCCTGCTCCAGTCCGTGTTTTTGGAGATGTTTGGGGACCCGCAGGTCAATGATAAGAAATGGGATGTTGAAAGTATTGGAGACTGTGTAAAACCGACCAAACAAGTAAATCCAAAATCTTTGGGAAGTTCCGAATTTTGGTATGTAGATATAACTTCGATTGACAGAGAAAGAAAAATTATTGTCGAACCAAAACTACTGAAGGTAGAAGATGCTCCAAGTCGTGCAAGAAAACACATTGTATTCAATGACGTTCTTGTTTCAACTGTTCGTCCCAATCTAAACGCTGTCGCAAAAGTTCCTCAATATCTCAATAATCAAATTGCTTCAACAGGTTTTTGTGTGTTGCGCCTAGATATAAAAAAATTGAATACGGAATATCTATTTGCTATAGTCCAATCAAAATATTTTGTTGAACATTTGGTTAAGAACGAGACTGGCGCAAACTATCCTGCTGTAAGCGATGGAATAATTCTTGATACACCAATCCCCCTCCCCCCGCTCGCCCTGCAAGAAGAGTTTGCGCGCGTCGTGGCGCGGGTCGAGTCGCTGCGGGCGCGCATGGCGGAGGCAGAGAGGCAGGCAGAGGAGCTGTTCCAGAGTCTGCTGGCGGAGAGTTTTGGATGAAGACCGTCCACGAATTTTTCACGAATTCACGAATGGAAGACTCGCAGTTCGAGTATTCGTGGTTTCATTCGTGGATGGTTCCCTTTGTGCGGGTCGAGTCTCTGCCCCTTACGCTCCGCTCCAGGGGTGCTTCGCGACGGGCGCGCATGGCGGAAAGCGAGAGGCAGGCGGAGGGGCTGTTTGGATTATTATTAACTCACCTTACGCAGTTGTTTGCCAATGGCGCGTAAGGTGAAGTTATTAAGTGAGAGTTTTGAAGGATAAAAACGCCGAAAAACAAGAACTGCCCAAGTTGTGCGTTCATTTTTGTTTCGATCTCCTTTGTTATATCCAAATCAACCTTCAACCCTTCAAACCCACCATCGTATAAAATCAACTCATGGAACTTTCATTCATTTACGAACTCATCGGCTATACCGGCTCCATCCTCGTTGCCATCTCCTTGATGATGAAATCGCTCGTGCGGTTGCGCGTCATCAATATGATTGGCGCTATCGTTTTCATCATCTACGGCTTGCTGATCGGCGCAATTCCCGTCGTCTTTCTCAACACCCTTATCCTTGGCGTCAACGTCTACAACCTGTGGCAGATGTGGCGGCAGAAGGATTATTTCACGCTCATGGAAGTCCGCGCCGCGAGCGCCTACCTCAAACACTTTTTAGATTTTTACCGCAAAGAGATTCTTGAATTCATTCCCACGTATTTATTCAAGCCAAAACAAGAACAACTGGTTTTATTCGTCCTGCGCAATATGATACCCGTCGGTGTGCTCATCGTCAAACCGGAAGGCGATGCCGCCCGCATCTTCCTTGATTTCGTCATCCCAGGCTATCGCGATTTTTGCGCCGGAAAATTTTTATACGAAGAAAGCGCCGGTTTTTTCCGTCGAAGAGGCATCACGCGGTTGATCTCGGACCCCGGCAACCCGCGCCACGAAACCTACCTCAAACGCATGGGCTTTCAAAAACAAGACGGGCAGTATCTGCTCGACCTGCCCGCCCGCCTCATTCGCGATCAACTCTGATCCGCCATCTGTGCCGCAAGCTTGCCCGAGAGCGTCACCATCGGCACGCCGCCGCCGGGGTGCGCGCTTCCCCCTGCAAAAAATAATCCCTGAATCTCAGACCGGTTGCGCGGACGTTTGAACGGCGCGAAGCGGTCATTGAACGAGATGCCATAGATAGACCCGCGAAATGCCCCCGTCCGCTGTTGGAAGTGACGCGGATTCAACAGCTGCTGATACCGGATCTTGCGCCTCACATCCAAACCGAAAGCTGCCAGCCGATTAAAAAGCAATTCTGTCGCCTGAGCTTCCTCCTCCTCTCTCTTGCTAGGAGAGGGGTCAGGGGCGAGGTCCATTGGCAATGCAGGCGCGTTGATCATCACAAACCAATTCTCACAACCATCCGGCGCATGTTCCGGGTCGCTCTTCGACGTGATGCACACATACACTGTCGGCTCATCCGGAAGGCGGTTCTCGACAAAAAGCTGATGAAATTCTTTTTTATAGTCAGACGAGAACAGAATGTTATGATGCGTAAGGTTGGGATAATTGCCCTCAACGCCTAATAAAAGAATCTGCCCTGATGAGGCAGGCGTCTGTTTGTATAACTTTTGCCGCCGCGCTTCAGCAATGGGCGATTTCATTAATTCATAGGTTGTGATTACGTCAATATTGGAAACAACCGTTTCAGCAGGTAGAAATTCGCCATTTTCCAGCAAAATTCCTGCAATCTTCTTCCCATTCAATTTAACTTCCTGCACCCGCGCATTCAAGCGGATGTCCACGCCCAATTCGCGCGCCAGTTTTTCGTAGGCGCGCGCAATTTCATAGATTCCGCCTTTTGGGTACCACACGCCCCCGGTTAATTCCACATGCGCAATCACCGCCAATGCCGCAGGCGAAAGATACGGCGACGAACCGACATACGTCGAAAACCTGCCAAGCAATTGGCGCATTTTCGGGTGGCGGACATAACGTTCAATGTCCCATTGCAAGGTGTGGAAGGGGTTCACCGCCAGCATATCGAGCGGGGAAACTTTCAAGAAGCTTGCGGCAGAAGGCGGCGGACCATACGTGAAAATGGGGCTGGTGATGCGGTGAATTTTGGCAGCATGGGCAAGATAGGCAAGGTAACCTTCCACGTCTCGCGGTTCGAGGCGTTGAATCTGCTCGATGGTGCGGGACAAGTCGCGGCTTAGGTCGAGGCGCGAGCCGTCCGCAAAGAAGTAGCGGTTGAGTGGGTCAATCGGCAGAAAGGTCAGGTAATCTTCCATGCGTCGCCCCGCTGTGTCGAAGAGGTCTTCAAAGACATGCTTCATCGTCATCACCGAAGGACCGGTGTCGAAGCGAAAGCCTTCGGCGCGCACTTCAGACATTTTGCCGCCTGCGATGGGATTTTTTTCCAGCACCGTCACGCGGTGACCTTTCACTGCCAGATGAATGGCTGCCGAAAGCCCGCCGATACCGGCGCCGAGAATGAGGATATTTTTCATTGTGGGATGATGCGTCCTTTCCAGTAAGGTCCGCCGCTTATGTGCCAGTGAACAGAGTGCGCGGCGATGAGGGTTATGAGAAAAACAGAGACAGGCATGAAGATGGAGTCGCGGATGCGTTGACGTGTGACGGCGGCGGTCAGGGCGCGGATGGCGACTCCCAACATGCTGAACAGCCCAAATGGAATGGCTTCTTGTTGGCGTGATGATAGCAGGAGGAACAGGGTGAGGGCAGGCGGGAGTATGAAGACCCACCAATGAAACATGGTGGAGGCGCTGAGCAGGAGGATACTGTTGCCATGCCCGGCAAGGATGTTTTTGGCGAAGCCATCGCGGGTTTGTTCCCAATTGCGGTACATGCGGGTTTGGATGAATCCGTTCGCTTCCACGGCGCGCAGGCGGAGTCTGTGTTGTTTGATGGCATGTGCCAGGCGCATGTCGTCCAGGATGCTGTTTGGATTGGCGGCATGCCCGCCGACGGCTTGATACGCATCGCGGCGGAAGAGCAGGCACTGCCCGTTCGCGGCGGCAAAATCTTTGAAGGGCAGGTGATGAACGAATAAAATCGGCAGGTATGCTTGAATGGCAAACCCTATGAGTGGGACGACCAGCCGCTCTCCCCATGTTTTTGTGATCTGGGTGGTCCAGGCGGTCAGCAGGTCTGCGCGGCTGCGTTGGGCTTCTGCCATAAGAAATGAAATTCCGTTTGGTTTCCAGCGTACATCTGCATCGGCGAAAAGCAGGTAATCTCCGGCGGATTGTTTTGACAGTTGCTGACACGCCCACGGCTTTCCAAGCCAGCCGGCAGGGAGTGTTTCGCCGTGAATAAATTTGAAGCACGGATGTCCGCCTGCGATCTGGTTGGCTATTTCGACGGACTGGTCTGTGGAGTGGTCATCCAGCAGAATGATCTCAAGGTTGGGATAGTCCTGCCTGAGCAGTGACTGGACGGTTTCTGCAATATTGTCGGCTTCGTTTCTCACGGGGATCAGGACGGAAACAAAGGGAGTCTCTTTCGGTTGGGAGAATTTCAAGCGTGGAAATGTAAGCGCGTTAAGGATCGCGATAAAAGCAATCGTTGTGAGGGGCAGGAGGAAGGAAAGGAAAAAGAAGCAGGCGGGCGGCATTTTGGTCAGTGTGATGGTTTGCGCGGCATGAGGTCACCGCGATGTTTCCAAATGGACAGCAGGACTTGCAAGCCAAGCGCCCACAAGAACAATGGCTCCGGGCGCATAAAAAACAGATACAGTCCCATTCCAAACAATGTGAGCATGACCGCTCTGGCAGACTGTTTGAGCGTGAGATACCAGAATGAAATTCCTGCCAGCGCAACCAACGGGACATCCCATAGCGTCAGCCCGATCCAGGCTCCAAGAATGGTGGCAAGCGCCTTGCCGCCTTTGAAGTTCAAAAAGGGTGAATACGCGTGCCCAAGCGTGGGGGCGATTGCAATCGCAACCATCTCCCAGCCCTGAATGTGAAAGACCTGATAGGCAAGCCCGACGGGCAGCGCTGCTTTGGAGACATCCAGCGCTAACGCCGCCAGCCCTGCCGCCCTGCCGCCTGCTTTAAGGGCATTGGTTGCGCCTGGGTTATGGTCGCCGACGGTTCGCGGATCTTTGCCAGTCGTTAGCTGTGTTATCCAAACCGAAAGCGGTAATGCGCCAAGTAGAAAAGCCAGCAGTATCCAGGGCAGGTTTTGCATGTTGAATTTAATGGCTCACCGGCGGTTTTTGACTCGCGTGGTTTTGAAGCGCCAAAAAAAAGAAAAAGCCCATTCCGAGAAAGCCGAACACTGCCGGACCCGGCTGCCCCCAAAACATGCCCTGACCTATCGTTTGCAAAAACCACGTGAGGATATAAACGATCATCAGCGGCGCAATGGGCAGGTCTTTGGGATTCGCGGCAAATGTGAGCAAGCCGGAGACAAGCAGCCAGCCGAAATAATTGACCACGGGAATGCCAAAGTACTGCCCCGGAATTTCCCACACCCAAAAATTCCAGCCGACCATTTGGGGGTCAAGGAATAAATCCCAGGCGGTGAATGCCAGCGCCGATAATAGAATAAATTTGATCCTTCGTGGACCTTCGCGTTCTTCGTGTTTTAAAATGGCATTTGCCATCGCCCAGGCGGGCGGCAGCATCATCATCCATGCCAGCGGAATCAGGAGCGGCACCTCGCCCAGTTGTGGTTGCAGCACATTGGTGTAGTGATACTTGCCGAAGGGAAAGCCTGTGGTC
>JACAEP010000247.1 GCA_013388795.1 Chloroflexota bacterium
CGCACGATGATCCCCGGCATTGTTGTCAGCGCGGTATGTCACGTTCCATTTGCGAGCCACCCATCGTATTCACAAGGTTATTACGACCGCGATAACAAGTTCTATCTTGCATGGGATAAGATCAGCGAATCGAAAGAACTCACGCAAAAATATCTCGATGAATGGGTCTATGGCGCAAAAGACCGCAATGCCTATTGGAAAAAACTCGGCGAGAAAACTCGCAAACGCTTGCAGGTCAAAGCGCAGTACAGCGAGAAGATTAATTACGGAAAGTATTAAAGTGAACCAAATTCCACATTTCGATCTTGGCGGCAATGGCGAACCGCTGCACTTTCTCCACGCCAACGGCTACCCACCTGAATGTTATGCTTCGCTGCTGGAACATTTACAACGTACCTATCGTCTCTTTGGGATGAAACTCCGCCCGTTATGGGATGGAGCCAGCAAAGAGGACCTGCAAGATTGGCATCCTTATTCGGATGACTTGCTGCGCTTCTTATCGGACCGGGAGGCTGGTCCCGTTATCGGAGTTGGTCATTCCATCGGAGGGATCGTCACCCTGCGCGCGGCGATGCGCGAACCGCAGAAATTCCGCGCGATCGTTTTGCTTGACCCTGTGCTCTTCGTCCCGGGCGCCATGAACGCATGGAATTTTGCCCGCACGATTGGAATTGGCGAAAAGGTTCATCCGCTGATCCAAACAGCAAAGCGGCGCAGGCGTGAGTTCAAAGACTTGGAAACTGTCTTTCGTAGTTATCGAACGAAGCCCGTCTTTCGTTATATGAGCGATGAAAGTTTGAAGCAGTATATTGATGGAATCACCAAACCCAAAGCAGATGGCGGCTTCGAACTTGCTTACACACCTGAATGGGAAGTTCACATCTACAAGACAGGCATGCGCGATTACGATCTCTGGCGCGGACTAGCAAATTTTGATGTGCCCACGCTCATCATACGCGGCGATGAAACGGACACCTTTCTGCCAAACGCAGAAAAACTTGTGAAGAAAAAGAACCCGAAGATACAGATCCATACTTTGGAAAAGGCTACTCATATCTTGCCGCTCGAATACCCAAAAGAAGTGGCGAAATTAATAAATGATTTTGTTAGATCTGCAGTTATTCAAGACCTGTCAGGTCTTAGGAGATAAAACCATGCCCGAAATCAAATATTCCTCCGCCGAATTGATGATCATCAATGCCGCGCGTTTGCTTCGCGATGGTGATGTAGTCTTCGTCGGCGTGGGTCAACCCAATCTTGCCTGCAATCTTGCCAAACGCACCCATGCGCCCAACCTCGTGATGATCTATGAAGCCGGGGTGATTGGCGCGGAGCCAGAACGCCTGCCCCTCTCCATCGGCGACCCAACCTTGGTCAGCGGAGCGCTTTCGGTGGTGAGCATGTACGACATTTTCGCCAACTATCTCCAACGCGGTAATGTGGATGTGGGTTTTATGGGCGGCGCGCAAATTGATAAATATGGAAATATCAACGCCACAACGATTGGCGACTACGCACGGCCCAAAGTCCGTTTACCGGGATCGGGCGGTTCGCAGGAAATCGCGGCATGGGCAAACCGCTGCTACATCATGACCCCCCACCAGAAGAGGCGCTTCCCTGAAAAAGTGGAATTCATGACTTCGGCAGGCTTCATCGACGGAAAGGGCGCCCGTGAAGCGCGTGGTCTGCGCGGCGGCGGGATGCTGGCAGTCGTCACGGACATCGGCATTTTGGAGCCGGATGCCTCCGGCGAGATGATGCTCACGGCGCTGCACACAGGCCGAACGTCGGAAGAGGCGAAAGCCAATACAGGCTGGAATCTCAAAGTGGCAGAGTCGCTCAAAACAACAGAACCCGTCACTCGTAAAGAGTTAAAAATTCTGCGTGAAGAATTGGACCCAACCGGCATCTACATAAAGAGCGCTGGATAATTTCTCTCAGTCAAAGGAGATGAATTTATGAAGCAGAACAATTTCAAATCATGGATCGCTGTGCTGACTGCAATTGTGACTGTGCTTGGGGCAACTGCGGCGTGCCTTGCTTCTGTGGCAGTTTCGACGGCAGGAGACCAGGACTTTGCCGGGCTGGACGCCTCCATCCGCGCACAGAAGGCGGAAATCATTAATTACGTCACGGCATATCAAAATTATCGCGCGTACACCGATTATGTCCGTTACGAGAAAATGGGATATCTCATGTATGACCCGCAAGCAGATGCGGCAACCGATGCGCAAAATTATGCGACCCAGCAGGAAATGTGGGGCGTATCAAGCGGGTTGCTGGCAAGTTTTGTAAAAGCGCGATACATTGACCCGGATGGCTCGTATGATATTGAACGCGAATTACAGGAAGCCTTTGCCGAAGACGCCCAAACATCGGACCTGAACGCGCAACCCTATTTTGAAAAGTCGGATGCGGAACGTTCCCGCTCTGCCTTTCTCACGGCAGACATGATCGTCTTCGCGGTTTCATTCTGGTTTTTCACACTGGCGCAAGCGACTGAGAAGAACATCAAATATGCATGGGCGGCACTGGGTGTTCTTTTTGCCATTGGCGGCATCTTTGGGATTATCATTGGAAGGTTTATCCTATGAGCGACGAAAACAGCAATAAAAAATTTGATAATTTCGTTACGATCCTGATCGCCTCCGTCGCCATTTGGGTGGCGATCACCGCGTTTTTCCAAAACTACGCCGCCAACATCTCCGATCAAGCCCGCCGCCGCGCCCAACAATACGCCATTGAGTCCACGAAAAAGGAGGTTAGCGGTGTCATTCAATTTAGTTATGACTGGCAGGCCGCCTACCAAAGCTGGCGGGAGCTGAGCTGGCAAATCACTGCCGCCGAGCAACGCGGTGATACACAAGCGGCAGATCGGTATCGTGCATTGCAAGAAACCATCATTCCGTTGAGCAAGATGCTGGGTCCGCAATACTTCGACCCGCAAGTTGGTTTCCCGGATACGTACAAGTACCAAGCGGAGTCTTATCTGGTTGAGGCCACCCGCCTTTCAGAAACTTATCTCGCTGAATCTGAACTTGGCAACTTCACCGACAATACCGCGGATGCGCTTATTGTGCAAATCACATTACTCACGGTGTCCCTGTCCTTGTATGGTCTCTCGCTCGCGTTGAGCGGGCGAGTGCGCTGGTTATTTGTCATTGTCGGTTCGGGTATCGTTGGGTTCTGCATGTTATGGTTAAGCTGGTCTTTGATCGAGATCATCGGACGGCCGGAAGTTAATTCGGCAGCCATCAATGCCTATGCGGAGGGCGTCGGTTTGAGTTACCAGGGACGGTATGAAAACGCCATCGAAAAATTTAACCAGGCAATTGCAGAGAACAAGTATTATGCCAAAGCCTATTATGAACGCGGACTGGCGTATTATTCCCTTAACGACTACACCACGGCTATCGCCCAAATGGAAGAAGCCCGGCAGCGCGGGCTGGACGACACCAACCTCAACTGGAACCTGGGCTGGATATACTATCTGGACGGTCAATACAATAAAGCGATTGAAACCAACGAACGCATATTAGCAAGCAACCCGCAGGTATTGGGAATGCGCATGAATCAAGCGCTAACCTATCTTGCCATGGGAGACCTCGGCAACTCGCAGGCACAGTACGATCTTTTATATCAGGAAGCTCAAAAGCAAGTAAATGATGCCCGTCAACAGGGCGCAGAACCTTCTGCATCCCTCTGGTATTATATGGACGCGGGCGCGCTTGACCTGCAAAACCTGATCGACCAGCTCGATGACAATCCAAAGTCATGGACACAAGCGCCTGCTCCTGAGCGTATCCAAGGCGACCACGATACGATCCGTGACTTTGCATACCAGCAAATGAAGCGGATGAAGGAGACCACCATTGCTCTCGAATACACCGGGCAATTACCGGCCGCCCAATCGGTTTCGCAGGTTGACTCGGTGACCATTGGAAAGGTCACAGGCTCCGATGCAGACGGCTTCATCACCGGTTTTGAAGCATCTATTAATGATGTGATTCCTTATGGGGAGAAATCTTTTAGTGTGGAATTTACCTATTCTGGCGAACCCACCAACGAGTTGATCTGGCGTGTCTACGTCAACGGCTATGAAGACCACGCCATGCGGACGGTCTCTAATGAAGACCTCAGCGCGGGCAATACATGGTATCGGACTTTCGGATTCGAGTACACCAATGTATTCATTCTTTCTGCGGGAGAATATGTAGTTGAACTTTACGCAGATAATGTTCTAATTCTTCGTAAAACTTTTTATGTGCAGTAATTAACAAAATCACCCTTTACAAAGAACCATCATCAGGGTAGAACTTCTGTTGACGGTTCGATCAAGTTTTCAGGTTGTATCCACACGATGCGGCGTTTCTTTCCAACATTCCATAGCGATGCGATTAGATTCACCACCCTCTCCAAAACCGAGATGGATTTCCGCGCCAAACAAGCCAGCGGGATTATCGAACGGGAATCTGAGAACGACAAGCTGGCCGTACTGGTAATAGCGGGCGGTTCGCCCGTAAGAGCCTACGCCATTGAGAATGATATTGCCGTTTCCACCCAGATATTCGAATTCCTGAACTTAAAAACTGGGGCAACCTATCAAGCCGCCGCCCTGCCAGATACGGCGGCGCGATTGGTCTGGCTGGCGCTTGAATCCGTCCGCGAACGGGATTTTTCCATTTCCGAGTCTGCCGGTTGGGCTCAATTCTTGGATGGGCTTCGAACAAATCAATGGACAGGAATCATCGAGATTCTCAATTCAACCCTAAGCGGGTTTATGGTTTTCAAAACCGGGCACAGCATGCCATCCGACTCGGTCTTTCACACATCAGACGGTTTCACAAATCGGTTTGAACATCTAAGCGCAAAACTGAACTTCCCTGCCTTGATTCGACAATACGAAATCAGCCCGCGTTCCAATGCATATCAGTGTTTTCTATTACGAAACAGCATGGTCCATTGGAGTTCCATCCTCCTGCCGCGATGCCAGGAAATAATTGGAACAAGGATGTTGACAGTCATCGAGCGCGATATAAATCAATCCATCCACCCCTGGAAGTGGCAACTCCGCCTGGGCGACCAGGTCCTGGCAGACGAACACTTCTTCCCAGGTATTCAAGAAGCAGCGGCGGCGTATCGCGCCATCCTATTGGGCATGGGAACACAGTTAAACTTTTTCGTAGGCAAAACCATCGCACAACGCATCTTCAACGAAACATTTGAGTTGCTTGCCCCCGATGAAAAAGAAGCCCTCATTAATCAACGGCTGATCCCGGCCGCTTTTACGGTGTAAAACACATGGCGAAATTGAACGCTCAACCTTCTCCACGACCAACGCCACGAACCATTCTGCAAGCCAGCATTCTGGGCGCATTGCTCTATGCCGTCATGGTTACCTTAATATACCAGACCCAACCGTTTGGAAGTTTCATATCCGACAAGGTTGTGGATATTGCCGTCCTGTTCGCGGCGGCGGCGGCGGCTTATGTTTCCTATCAATTCCGCAGACAATTCCAGCCAGATGAAGCGCCCCACCATGTTTGGAACATGTTCACGCTGGGGCTGCTCTTTTGGGTAGCGGGAGAAGTCAGCGGAATGGTATACGACTTCATATACTGGAATGCAGAAACCTATCCAGACTTAATGATCACGGATTTGTGCTGGCTGGCAGGATATACCCTGCTTGGACTGGCGCTTTATTACCAATACCGAATCGTCTTCGGTCGAAATTCCGAACGCGGCACGCATTATTACTTGTTCCTGATCCTGCTGGCATTAGGAATCAATACATTACTTACAAATGCCGCCATCAGAAGCGGCTTGGGCGAAGGTTCAAGTTGGCTGGTGGTGTTCATCACCATCCTATATCCAGTCTTCGATGCCACAACAGGCATAGGCGCGTTATATCTTTCCTATCTCTTCAAGCGCGGACATTGGATCCGCCCATGGTGGGGGTTGATCCTCTTCGCCCTGTCAGACAGCATCAACATCTTCTATTGGCTGGGCGGGTACAAACTAATCCCCTCAGCCTGGCGAACACCGCTTGATCTGACTGGAATTTTTCTCTATACAAATAGTTATTTGGTCATGGCGATCTCTTTTCTTTCCCTATATTTCATGTTTCGCTTCGGAATCAACAGTGGATTAATCATTGCCAAAAAGGACCCATGAACGCGCCCCGCATTCGCTATCTCCTCTTTGACCTTGGGGGCACTTTGATGCGCGCAAAGTCCGACTGGGCTCCCATCTATAAACAGGCACATGACGCATTATCCGAATCTTTGCGCCAGAACGACATCGAATTGGATGCAAACGTGTTTCAGGCGCGGCTGCACCAATATTATGAGCAGCGCGACAAGGATTATCACGAGACCACCTATCATCTCGTCTTGCGCGAACTGCTTCAAGAGTTGGGGTATGTGGATGTCGCCGAAGCCACCCTGAGGTCCGCGCTGGATGCGCTCTACATCATCACCCAAAAAAATTGGGAGATTGAGTCCGATTCTGCCGAAACACTGGCCAGGCTTAAAACGGAAAATTATCAACTCGGCATTCTTTCCAACGCCGGTGATGACAAAGACGTGCAAGATCTGATCGACAGGTTTCGAATTCGCGCCTATCTCGATTTTGTGCTGACCTCTGCGGCGTGTTTTTACCGCAAACCGCATCCGCGCGCATTTGAGATCGCGCTCGCTCATTGGAATGCCACCCCAGAAGAAGCCGCTATGATTGGCGACAGCCTGGAAGCGGATATTTTCGGAGCCAACCAACTGGGCATGACCTCGATCTGGCTCACCCGCCGGGCGCGCTTCAAAGATGAGGACATCCGCCGCATCAAACCAGACTACAGCCTGCGCAAACTCTCTGAACTTTCCCCAACCCTCGACCTTCTCTCCATCGCCCGCCGCCGATAAGCGGTACAATATGATTTCATGTCAGAAACAAACACCCGCCCCAAAAGGATTTTTTCATGCTGGATATCCAATCTCGTATTCAAAATGCGCGCGTGCCTGTTACGATCATTACCATCTCAGGCGACATCGACTCTTCGAACTTTCAAACGTTTCAAGCCTATGTGGACGATCAACTGGCGAAAGGGATGCAGTATGCGCTATTCAACTTTCAGGATCTAAAACGCATTAGCAGCGCCGGGCTACGGGTGATTCATACTCTTTTCAACAAGTTAAGAGAGCTTCATCAAGATGTCAACGATGATGAATTGCGGAGAAAGATGAGCGCCGGTGAGTATAAATCGCCATACCTCAAACTCACCAACCTGATTCCACACGTGATTGATGTTTTCCGTTTGGGCGGGTTTGACATCTATCTTGAATTTTTCGAGGACGAGAACACAGCCCTGCACTCGTTTTAGCCCCCAACCATGCCCGGCCTTTTCGACCATGCCATGCAAGAACAAATGAAAACCGAAGCGCCGCTCGCCGCGCGGATGCGTCCGCGCACGTTGGAGGAATACATCGGGCAGGAGCATATCGTTGGCGAAGGCAAATTGCTGCAACGCGCCATTAAGGCAGATA
>JACAEP010000198.1 GCA_013388795.1 Chloroflexota bacterium
CAACTGCATGGGCGTTACCCCATGGCGGTCGTCAGCGCGAGAGATGAAAAAGGCACGCTGGCGTTCCTGCAACGGTTTGATCTTGTGAAATATTTCGACGTCGTCGTCACGGGCTTGTCTGCCGAACATACCAAGCCCTACCCCGACCCGGTTCTGCTTGCCGCCAAAACGATGAGCACCGCCCCCGAACACTGCCTGATGATCGGCGACACCACCGTGGACATCCGCGCGGGGAAAGCGGCTGGGGCGCAAACCGTGGGCGTGCTGTGCGGTTTCGGCGAAGAACCCGAACTGAGAAAAATCGGCGCAGACGAGATCATCGCCGACACACCCAAATTGCTTGACCTGCTGGGAATATCCTGACACCCTGCCATCGGCATGAGAAAAATCTTCTCCCTCTACCTGCCGATCCTCGCCGCATTCTTAGCCAATGTTGTCCTCTTTGGCTGGTCTGCCTCCCAAAGCGGCAATCCCATCTACGCTGTCGTTACCCCATTTTCCTTCATCGTCTCATTCTTGATCTTTATCACCGGGCTGGTTCCCGCCTTGCTTCGCCCGCAGTCGAGTCACTCTCTGATCGCCTGCTTTTCGATCTTTTTCGCATTCTTTCTCAGCGTTCCCTTCGAATTCAGCGACCTGCCAGTCATCCATCCAGACGCGCCTCTCATCTCCTTCTTTGACCCATACATTATTTCGCGTTTGATCCAAGCCGCAATCCTCCTGCCGATGGCTCTGCATGTCAGCGCCCGCTTTCCACGCCGGACCAGCGCGTCCACGCGGACAATATTATCCGGCTATGTTTTTTCACTGCTTCTCCTCGCTGCCTTGTTTGCAAGTTCGCTTGCCTGGCAGCGCATCATCATTACCGTCCTCGAGTTCTTCTGGTTCACCCTCGTCATCGTCTTTTTCATCGTCAACCTCGCCAATGCGGCGCGCGACCCCAGCCCCGAAAATTATGTAGACGCCCAGCGCGCGCGCATCGTCGGCATTAGCATCTTCCTCGCCGAAGTTCCGTTATGGATTCGCCCGCTCACCCTAATCTTCGGGCTCGACTTTTTTTCCTACAACTTCCTGCTTGTCTTCCAGCTCTTTATTCCTTTTGGGATCGCCTACGCCGTGATGCGGCACGACCTCTTTGGCATTGACCGCGCCCTCAGGCGGACTCTGGTCTATGGAACAGTTTCGCTTCTTCTCCTGACGTTCTACCTCTCTCTCACTTCCAGCCTTGCCTCCCTCTTTGCGGATTCTCTTACTTCAAGACCGCTTGCGCCGTTGATCAGCCTGTTCGTCGCCGCAGCGCTCTTCGACCCGGCGCGGAGGTTCATCCAACGCTGGCTCGATAAACTGCTCTATCCCGACAGGCTCAAGTTTGAGTCCGCGGTTCAATCCATGCAGTATTTATTGGCGCGCGCCAACCGACGGGATGAGATCATGCATCTGCTCAATGATGTTTTTCCAAATCAGATTGGCGCGGAGTGGGGGGCTTTGAAACTCTTCCCCGAACCCGATGTGCCGCCTGCGCATACATCTCCCGTCTGGAGCACGCGTCTGATTGCGGGCAGCGCCGTCTTGGGCGGTTATTGGCTGGGAGCGCGGAACGCGGGTCCACACTATGATGTGGATGAAATCAAGCGGCTGAATGCGCTGGCAGGGCAGGCGGCGTTGGCGCTGGCGTATGCGAATGCATATGAAAGCTTGTATGAGTTAAATAAAAATCTTGAAACTCGGGTAAAGGAACAAACCGAGCAAGCCCTTGCCGATCAAAAAGCGATTGCGGCGTATGAAGAACGTCAGCGCATTGCGCGTGATCTGCACGACTCAGTCACCCAGCAGATGTTTGGCTTGCACCTGATGGCGCGCGGACTGAAGGCGTCTGCGCCGGAGGATTTTAGGGAAAAGCTGGCGGAGTTGGAGAGCCTGGCAAGTGATACGCTCAAAGAAATGCGGCTGATGCTCGATCAACTACGAGAAGCCTCCGGCGAGGAAAAGGTTGACTTCGCTGAATCGGTTCGGGCGGAGTGTGAGGCGTTTTCCAGCCGAAGCGGACCCGAAGGCGGGGCGTTACTGTCTGTAACGCTGGAAATGCCGCAGGTTGTAATTATCCAAAAAAATATTTCCAGCGAAGCGATTTGGGTGCTGCGCGAGGCGCTGCAAAATGTGGTCAAACACAGCGGCGGGCGGAATGTGACGGTGCGTGTGAGTGTTGACTCGTTCCTGCATGTGAGCGTGAGCGATGATGGCGCGGGTTTTGATGCGCATGTTGTGCCTGCGGGGCATTATGGTTTGCGTGGAATGCGCGAACGTGTGCTGGCATCTGGCGGCGAGTTGACGATTGATTCTGAGATTGGGCGCGGAACGGTTTTGACTTACAAGATTCCTTTGCCGAGGTGAACATGCTAAAAATAATCATTGCGGATGACCATCAAGTTGTGCGGCGCGGGCTGACGCTGACGATTGATGCGGAGAAAGATATGCGCGTGGCGGCGGAGGCGCAGAATGGCGCGGGCGTGCTGGCATTGATAAAGAAGCACAAGCCCGATGTGGTGTTGATGGATTTGCAAATGCCCGAAATGAACGGCGTGGATGCGTTGAACCAGATTCGCCCGGAATACCCCGACCTGCCGATTTTGATTCTGACTTCGTTCACAGATGATGCGCATGTCTTTGCGGCTCTGCGGGCAGGCGCGAGCGGATTTTTGTTGAAGGAAATGAACGGCGATGATTTGGTGGCGGCGATCCGTGGGGCGGCGCAGGGCAAGCCGCAGCTGCATCCCGATATTGCCAAACGCCTCATGCTGCGCGCGCCCATGCCCGACGACCCTTTTGATTCATTGACCGAGCGCGAGCGCGGCATTTTGAAATTACTGGCGAGGGGCAAGAGCAATAAAGAGATCGCAAGCGAGTTGTCGCTGACGGAGATGACGGTAAAGGGCTATGTCAGCGATCTGTTCGTGAAGTTGGGGGTCAATGACCGAACGCAGGCGGCGCTGATGGCGGTGCGTTATGGGTTGGTGATGGTGGAAGAGTTGTAGGTTGTATTCGTGAGGGTGAACATTATGTGCCGCTAAGAACGCGAAGTTCGCAAAGAAAAACTATAGCCCTTAGCGCCCTTAGCGGGCTTTGCGGTTAAGAGCCTTACCCACCAAATAGGGGGAGAAGTTCCCCGCCTCTGCGGGCGGACATCATCCATTCATAAAAGTATCCTTTGGCTATCACTTGAAGGAGATAGCCGATGGAAGCAAATTTAATTCTTGAACAACCCGCACACAAAACATCCACTTTTCACTTTCTATGGAATGTCTTCCGCAATCCGCTTGCGGCGCTGACCGAACTTGCCAGTGAGCAGGGCGATATTGCGCGGGTCAAACTTCGCAGGCGCGATCTGTTCCTGTTGAGTCACCCGGCGTTCATCGAAGAGGTTTTGGTGAAGCAGGCGGATAATTTTATTAAAGGTCGCAGCCTGCAGAGGGCGCGGATTATTCTGGGCGAAGGTCTGCTGACCAGCGAGGGCGAAGAGCATCTTGCCCAACGCCGCGCCCTGCAGCCTGCCTTTCACCGTCACAAGATGGAAGAGTATCTTCCGCTGATAAACGAGAACACGATGAAGCACATTGCCGGTTGGAAAGACGGCGCAGGCGTGGATATGTCTGAAGGCATGATGCGGCTGACGCTCAACATTGCGCTGTGGTC
>JACAEP010000183.1 GCA_013388795.1 Chloroflexota bacterium
ATCCAAGCCATTGCCGAACTGCCGCGCGTCATGCCGCACATCGAACTGCCCATCCAAGCCGGTGACGATACCGTCCTCGAAACCATGAAGCGCGGATACACCCAGCAGCAATACCGCGCCCTCGTGGCAAAGATCCGCACGAACATTCCCGATTGTTCCATCGCCACCGACATCATCGTCGGCTTCCCCGGCGAGACTGAGGAACAGTTCATGGAAACCTACCGCGTCTTATCGGACCTCAAACTAGATGTGGCCCATTTAGCCCGCTACTCCGTCCGAGAGGGAACCGTCGCCACCCGCCGCATGGTGGATAATGTAACCGAAGAAGAAAAGATGCGCCGTTTCCGCATGTTGGAAGATTTGCAAGAGCAGATCGTCGGCGAGATCAACCAGAAATATCTTGGTCAAACCGTGGATGTGCTCTTTGAGGAAAAGGTCAAAGGCCGCTGGAAGGGACGCACCCCCACCAACAAACTGGTCTTCGTGGAAACCGAGGAAGACCTGCGCGGGAAACTCCTGCCCGTCACCGTCACGTGGACGGGTCCGTGGTCTATGCAGGCCAATCTGGTCAAACAGCCTGCTGAATTGATTCCGTTGTAAAAAAAGAGACCTCCGAGGTTTTCAAAACCTCGGAGGTCTGCATTGAGGCGGGGAGTATAATTTTATTCATCATGTCTTTCACTGAACTCTTCACCACCTTTGCCAACAACCTTCTGCCCATCATGCTCATTGCCGCCGCAGGCTACATCCTCGGCAAAACCCTCACCGTCGATTCGCGCACCATTGGGCGCATGGTCTTTTATATTTTTAGTCCGCTTCTTGTTTTCCACTTAATGGTCACAAGCCAGTTGAGCCTAAAACAGGCGCTCACCACAGCAGGCTTCACAACTGCCGTGATTACCCTAATGGGCTGCCTTGCTTTCATCCTTGCAAAGATTTTTCGACTCAACCGCCCGCAGCTGCTTGCTGTGATTCTTACCATTGCATTTGGGAATACCGGCAACTACGGTCTGCCATTGGTCAAATTCGCCTTTGGGGATGAGTCCCTCGCGATTGCCTCCATCTTTTACGTCATCACCACCATCCTGTTCAACACCGTCGGTGTGATCATTGCCTCGCTCGGACATTTGGACTTGAAATCCGCTATACTGGGAGTGTTCAAACTGCCCATTCTCTATGCGGTACTGATCGCCCTGATCATCAAAGGCTTTGGCTTTCAAATTCCCCTGCCGCTTTCGCGCACCATTGAGATCGCCGCCAATGGAGCCATCCCAGCCATGATCATTCTGCTTGGTTTGGAACTGACCCGCATCGAATGGACACACAGCCTGCGCGCGACAGGCATAGGGGTTGCCGCCAAACTGCTTCTTGGCCCCGTTGTTGGGCTTTTGCTTGCGGGCTTGTTCGGTCTGCAAGGCCCCGCCCGCCAAGGCAGCGTCATCGAAGCCGCCATGCCCGCCGCAGTGGCAACCACTGTGGTGGCCGCCGAATATAAACTTGAATCATCCCTTGTGACCGCCATTGTTTTCTTTGGAACATTGCTAAGTCCGCTAACACTTACACCGTTGATCGTCTTCCTTGTGAGGTAATTTACCATGTCCGCCGCGCAACAGAGATTATCCAAAAAGAAAATGACCCAGACAATGCTTTTGGCGTTGATCCTGTTTCTGCAAACCGTACCCGCTCAAGGTCAGGGCGGAATCGTTGTCGAAAATCCCAGAGCCGATGTCGTCTATGGCGAAACAATTACCTTCACCGCCAAGCTTACAACCACAAGTCCAATCCAACAAGTCTCGCTTTTGTTTCGCGGCATCCATGAAAACGCCACCCGCGTAGAAACTCTGACGCCTGCCGGGGATGGCTCGGTGCAATTTGTTTATGACGCTTCCTTGAATGCGTTCCCGCCTTTTAGCGAAGTCTTGTATTGGTTTCAAGCCACCCTAAGCGATGGAAAAACCTACACCAGCGAACCCTCCCGTTTTCAATACAACGACAATCGCTTTCCCTGGCGCGAAATCTCGCAAGCCAATGTCACCATTCACTGGTATGCGGGCGACGATGCCTTTGGCGCCGCCGCACTCGACAGCGCCGGAGCCGGTCTATTGGCCATGAGAGACTTCATTCCCATCTCATTAACGGAACCAATCCACGTCTATATTTATTCCAATATCAACGATCTGAATGACACCATGCTGCTTGGCGGGCTCGATTGGGCGGGCGGGCATGCCTATGCCGACCTTAGTGTTGTGTTGGTATCCGTTGCGCCGGGCATCAATCAGTCGGTGGAGATGAACAGGCTCATTCCGCATGAACTCGCGCACATCATGTTATTTCGCGCGCTTGGCGATCAATACGAAAAACAACCGGTATGGCTGCTCGAAGGCATTGCCTCGATGGTGGAACGATACCCCAACCCGGATTACGCCCGCGCATTGGATACTGCCAGCAGGAACAATACGCTGATTCCCTTTACGAAACTATGCGCCTCCTTCCCCGCCGATTCGGGTTCAGCGTTTCTGGCCTATGCCCAATCTCAATCCTTTGTCGCCTACATTCGCGATTCCTTTGGCGTCTCTGGAATTTCAAGACTGACCGACATCTACAGCGACGGTTTCGACTGCGACCTTGGCGCTGCAAAAGCCCTCGGAACTTCCCTCAATCAATTAGACGTCCGCTGGCGCGAGGCGTCGCTGGGTCAAAATCGCGGCGGCGCTGCATTAAGAAACCTGCTTCCATTCCTGTTATTGCTTTCAATCGTGCTGATTGTTCCAATCTGGGGCGCCATTGATATGATGCGTCAAAGGAGGAAACTTGCCGCACAATCCAAATGACATCGTCCGTGTGCATGTTTGGGTTAAGGGACGGGTACAAGGCGTCGGCTTTCGAGCGCATGCGCAATATCACGCCGGGCAGATCGGCGGCATTACGGGTTGGGTGCGCAATGTCGGCTGGGATACAGTCGAATCAATCGTTGAAGGAAGCCGCGAAGACATTCAGCGCTTTATCGAAGCGCTGAAACAGGGGCCGCGCATGTCGCGGATCGACGAGATAACGGTGGAATATGAAACAGCAACAGGGGAATTCAGTTCATTCAGCGTAAAGGGCAGCCGTTGAATACGAGACGTTACGAAAACCCCAGTCCGCGTTCTTTCAACGAAACCCATTTCCTGGCGCCAATCACAAGATGATCGAGTACATCAATATCCAGGAGGTTTCCCGCCTGCGCGATTGCGCGGGTCACGGCAACATCATCCGGGCTGGGGCTTGGGTCGCCGCTGGGGTGATTATGCGCGACAATAACCGCCGATGCATTGGCGCGGATCGCATCTTTGAATAACTCCCCCACCCGCACCTGTGAAGAATTGACCGAGCCTTTGTAAACTTCCACAATTTCTAACACGCGGTTTCTTCGGTCCAACAGCAAGACCCGCAAATGTTCCTGCTCCAGGGCAGACATATCGTATTCAATCAAGGCTGCCGCATCCGCCGGACTGTTGATGGCAGGTTTCTCTTCAGGGGCTTCGAGAGTTAGTCGTCTTCCCAACTCAATGGCTGCTTTGATCTGCGATGCCTTCGCCTCACCCATCCCATGTTGAGCCATCAGTTCTTTGAACGGCGCACGATGCAACCCCCGCAGCCCGCCAAATCTTGTCAACAGCCGCTGACCCACTTGCACCGCATTCTCGCCTTGAACGCCCACTCGCAGCAGAATCGCGATCAACTCGGCATTGGTCAACGCCTGCGGACCTAAAGATGCCAGCCGTTCGCGCGGACGGTCGGCTTCATGCAAATCTGTTATCCGATATGTCGGTTTGGCGCTGGACTCAGTCATAAAGTAACACGCTAGGGAATGACTTCAATGGCATCGATCTGAGCCGGTTGCCCGCTTCCACCAGGCGGAGAAAGCACAATGACATAGTAATAGTCCCCTGGCGGCGGCAGGCTTGGGGCTGTCTCCGCGTCAATCAGGATGCCTGCGCCAGGATAGGGGTGTAAATTCGCCAATGGAATCTCGCGATTATCGCATTCATCGCCCGTGATACAAAGCGGATCGGGCGGCAGGATGTTAAAATCGGCGTTGGAATTCATATCACGGATATTATCGCCCCAATAGAACAATTGATAGTATGGATTGGCGTCTGCAAATTGCGAAATGCCAAGAATGACATAATCCAAGTAAACAAAGCCGCCGTTATCGAATTCGTACAAAGCCAGTTCGTAATTCATGTCTGGCAGGCTGGCAACCGTCACAGGCACAGAAAGCGGAAAGATAAAATACCCTCCATCTGCCAAGTCTCCAGGATTCCCATCTGGAGTGCCGCCTGTTTGAGGCGGCGGGGGAACTTCTCCGCTTGGCGGAGGAGTGGATGGAAAACCGGAAGCCGTTGCTGTTGGAGTAGCCGTTGGCGTTGCTGTGGCCGTTGCCGTTGCTGTTGCTGTTTGCGAAGGGGTGGCAGTCGAACTGGGAGGCGGGGTATTCGTACGGACCGGTCCAGCGGGCGGGGTGGCTGTCGGAAAAAATACCACCAGACTGGTCGGTGTGGCAGTTGCAGGCGCGGTGGTTGTTGAAACAGGGGTGGCTTTGGCAGAAGCTGTCGCTTGCGCAGAAGGCGTAAATGTTACGCCTGGATTGATGATAATGAAAGGCGGGAAAGAGATACTGGACCCGGGGGTTAGAAAATTATCCGCCCAGGCCATGGGCGTAAGAATCTGAGGCAGGATTGGTTGAAAGATGGATATGGGTTTAATGTCTTCATCTTCGGGGTTCAACCCAGAGCGCATATTGGCAAACAGACTCCACTGGGGAACGATACGAATGGCGATTTGCCCAACAATGAAGATAAAAAGAATCCCAATTGGAATGATAAAAATAATAAAACCCCAATCGCGGCGTTCGCTCTCTTTGGCGTTCATGAACTTTTCCCGCTTTCTTTGGGAGCAGGCAGGGAGACGATAAACCTGCTGCCCGGAAATGTTTCTTCATTATGGCCGGGGCTTTCAACCCAGATCCGCCCGCCATGCGCTTGCACAATCCCGCGGGCAATGGCCAGCCCCAACCCGGGTCCCCCGCCTTTGAACTTGGTCTTGCCGGAAGAATGCATTAACACTTCGCCGATCTGACTGAATTTATTGAAGATCAAACTCTTCATTTCAGGGTCAATCCCAATTCCGGTGTCGCATACTTCAACCTCGACTTGCGGCGGTTGCTTTCCATTTACATACCTGCCAACCACACCGATTTGCCCGCCATCGGGCGTAAACTTAATGGCATTCATGATCAGGTGTGAGAACACCTTCTGAAGCAATTCCGGGTCCGCTGAGATTGCCGGCAGATCTTCCAATCCTTCGGACTTAAACGTGATGTTTCGCTCGGCAAAGGCTTTTTCGTAGTTTTTTTGCACTTTGCGAATTACGCCATTAATCTCAAGATTGACCCGTTTCAAGATCAGCGAATCGCTGTCAATGCGGGACATATCGAGCATGCTCTCTACGACATCTGTCATGCGTTCAGCCCCTTCAAGGATGCCGCGCGCCAGCCCCGCCAGTTCTGGGTTTTCCTTTACATCCTGTTCCAACATTTGCGAATATCCCATGACAAGCGTCAAAGGTGTTCGTAACTCGTGCGCCGATATTTGAATGAAGTTGGATTTTATCTTATCCATCTTCTTCAAGGTCGCATTGGCTTCCTCCAGTTCCTTGGTCCGCTGTTGGAGGCGGGCAGTCATATCATCGAACGTGGTTGCCAGCGTGCCAATCTCATCTTTGGAACGAAGACCCGTTCGGCGGGTGAGGTCGCCGCCTGCAATGGCCAGCGAAGTATTAACAAGGGAATACAAGGGCTTGATGATCGAACGGGCAATCAACCCGCCGATTGTGATAACAACCAGCATGATCGCTGTGAACAAAACCGCATACAATAAGCGGTTATCTGCCCCAAATTGCAGGACAAAATCGAGAGGCAGGGCAACTCCAAAAACTCCAATCCGGTCATTCCCAATCTGCAACGGCGCGCGCCCCAGCATGTAACTACGCCCCGCCCACTCAAAATTGTTCCCGGTGACCAAATCCTCTGAAAGAATCAGAACCTGATAACTCTCCGCAGAAATCGAAAGAAAATCAAGCGTCTCCTGATCGGCGGGGGCAAAGGTTGTGGCAATGGCCTGCCCGCCTGTGCTGTAGATGACAATATCTGCCAGGGCCACCTGCTTGAAGATCGGCAGAAGCGTTCTGAGTGATGTCCCCATTACAACCACCCCGTAGAATGTTCCATTCAATGAAATCGGCAGGGCAGTGTAATAATAAAGCTCATTGTTTACAAGATTAATACCCAATGCGCGCCGGGGCGGCTCGTCTGGATTTTGTGATTGCAAAAGCGGAGCGACAATGGGAAATTGACTCGCAGCGGTTGCTTCCTGCGTAACAAATGGCTGCTTATTTGCATCTCGCAAAAAATGCGCAACTTCATTCCCGCGCGGCGAAACCAGAATCAGATTATCGACGGTTCCGGAAACAAATGCCGGCTCTGCGATCTGCAAAATGGCCGTGCGGTCTTCATTGAGAACTGCCTCGGCAAGCCCTTGTGTGTAGGCAATCCGCAACGCCTCATTCACGTGCTGTCTTTCTTGGCGGATGAAACTATCAGAAACCACCCGTCCAGACTCAAGCAGCTGGTTGGTCAGCCGTTCCGTCATCGAGCCGGTGACAAGGCGCGTAACGACATAAACCCCGATCAGAGCAACGATCACGGTCAATAGTAGGAACGGCAGGGCGATCTTGACGCGAATACTCATGTGAAAACCCGTACAAACTTGCCGTCGGCATTATACAGGCATTGTTATTTTGGAAATGGAAAATGCAACTCTATTATAATGTCAGAACCCTATTTTATGAGGATTTTTCGCTTCTCCCCTGCCGGTTTTTGCTCCAAGACCCAAAATGACCTTCCCCTATAATTTCTTAACAAAATGCACCAACCGCTCGACCTCGTGATACCCCGCCTTGAAATGCGCCCGGATGCTGGGTTCATTGTCCAGCCAGGTGTCTGACGCCATTTCTGCGCAACCTTTTTCCCGCGCCCAATCCTCTGCTGTAACCGCCAATTTTTCTGCCACACCCATCCCGCGAAATTCCGGGATCACAAACCACGCCTCAAGATACCCAACCGGGCTGGTGACACAACCCTCGCCATAGTCGCGCAGGCGGGTTTCGATCATCCCGATTGGGTTGCCGCCGGCAAACGCCAGGAAGACGGCATCCCTCTCGCTCGCAAGGATGCCATCCATGTCGAAGCGCAGATAATGCTCGGGGGCTTCGGGCCAGATGCCTTTGCGCATTTGAAACCAGGTCTCACGATCGTCATGAGTGATACGGCGGATCAAAATTTCCATGGCGGCTTAAACAAGTCTGAAGAACTTTCAGCCTCTCTGTTTCAACCAATCGGTCAGCTTTTTGGGCGACCATGAATTGATGACATCCTTCGCTTCCAGCCAGGCGCGGCGGGCGGTTGCAATGCCATACGGCAACACATCGAACCCATCTTCCGCATGCGCATCAGTGTTGACGCTAATGAGCGCGCCCAGGTCTTTGGCGCGGCGGGCAAAGGCGTCATCAAGGTCGAGGCGGGAGGGGTGGGCATTGATCTCCAATGCCACGCCAGACTCTGCAGCGGCTTGAAAGATTGCCTCCATGTCCAAATCTGCGCCTTCGCGGTCTGGGATTTCACGTCCGGTGGGATGACCGATAATATCCACATGCGGGTTGCGGATGGCGTTGAGCAAACGCTGGGTCACCTTCTCTCTCGGCTGGCGTAAACTCGAATGGAGGGAGGCAACCACGAGGTCGAGCGAGGCGAGGAATGAGTCCGGATAATCGAGCGAGCCATCGGCTTTGATTTCCACTTCGCTGCCATGCAGGATCAGGATTTCGTCTCCAAGTTGTTTTTGAATTTTCTTGATCTCGGCTGCCTGTTGTTTGTGGCGTTCCATTGAAAGCCCGTTTGCCACCCCGAGGCTGACGGAGTGATCGGTGAAGGCAATGACTTTCAAGCCGCGTTGGATGGCCGCTTTTGCCATATCCAGCATGGAGAATTTGCCGTCGCTGTAGGTCGAGTGCATGTGCAGGTCAGATTTGATATCTTTGATCTGAATTAATTTTGGAAGTTTGTTTGCCTGCGCGGCTTCCACTTCGCCGCGATCTTCACGCAACTCCGGCGGGACGTATTGCAAGCCCAGGGTTTTATAAACTTCTTCTTCCGTGGCGCAAAGAATCTCGCCCCTGCCTTTTACCCTGGTGAAGGCGCGCTCTGAAAGCGACAGCCCTTGATCCAGGGCGATCTGACGCAGTTTTACATTATGGTCTTTTGAGCCCGTGGCATATTGCAGCGCTGTGCCGAATCGTTCCGGCGGGTGAACCCATACCTGGGCGCGGACACCATCGAAGAATTCAATGCTTGATTTTGTATCGCCTTTGCCCAATATGCGTTCTACCTCTTTGAGGTTGGTGAACGCTTCCATCACGGCAGCCGAGTCTTTTGCTGCAACCAGGATGTCGAGGTCGCCCACGGTGGAGCGCATGCGGCGCAAACTTCCCGCAGGCTGGGCATCGACAACGCCTTTCACGCTTTTCAGCGCTTTGATGATTTCTTGCGCCAACGGATGCGCCCGCCCCAATGGAATCCTGCCGGAACGCCTCGCAAGGGAGGCAATTCCTTCAAGGATGGCCGCCTCGGATTTTACTCCCATGCCGGGCAGGTCGCGTAGTTTGCCTGCTTTTGCAGCCGCCTCAAGTTCATGGAGCGTGGTGATGTGCAACGTTTTCCAGATCATCGCGGCTTTTTTGGGTCCCAGCGAAGGGACTTGCAGCCAAGCCGCCAGGCTTTCGGGCGCTTCTTTTTTTAGTTTTTCCAAAAATTCGAGTTTGCCCGTTGATAGTAATTCGTCGATTTTTTCCGCGATGGCCTTTCCCACCCCGGGCACTTCGAGCAGTTTGCCTTCCTTCCAATACTCGCTGGCTTCACGCCCCAGGGCGCCAAGGCTTTCTGCCGCCTTGCGGTAGGCAAGCGTTTTATAAATGATCTCGCCTTTGATTTCGAGCAAATTCGCAATGAGTGTGAACACCGCTGATAATTGTTTGTTGTTCATCATGGAGCGCCTCTAATGCGCCCATTATACGGCATGACCAAAGGCGGATTGAACTTTGTTCCCAAGTTTTATAAACTTAGTTAATTGCTCTGTTGCAAACACTCTCATAATCTGTCACTGCGAGCAAAGCGAAGCAGTCTGCCTGCCAGCGTGGGGATGGCTTCGCCGCTTACGGCGGCTCGCAATGACATCCTTGTAACAGAGCATTAGTTGATTGCTGATAAAAGGAGTTGTACATGGAAAACATCAGTATTGAGACCTTGATCGCGGTCGGTTCAATCTGTTTCTCTGAGATCATCATTTCTGTTATTCTCCTGGGAATTATTTTTGTAGCAAGACAAGGCTCTGCCAAAGCTCAAAACTGGGCAGCCACTGCGGGCCGGGTGATGCTCTCCACCTTGGAAGCGAGGCGCGGCAGTAACGGGCAAAAGGTCTACTATCCTGTCGTCCAATACCAATACCGCGTGCATGCCATGGATTATGAAAGCCGCAAGATCATGCCCGGTATGGAGTGGGGCGGTTCGGGGGCCTCCGCTGTCGTTGCGAAGTACCCTGCCGGCTCAACCGTCACTGTCTATTACAACCCGGAAAATCCCGCTGAAGCCTTACTTGAACGGGATATCCCAAAACACACTGTTTGGCTGTGGGTTGCGCTGGTTGTCAGCAATCTGTTCATGTGCGGGCTGGCTGTGTTGCTCTTTTTTACAATCTAATTCACCTTGCGGGCGTCTGCGTTTTCCTTGCCTTTTGCCGCAGACGGCAGACCGCTGTTCTTCCTCTTGCGTTGGTTGTCCGCCGTCTGCGGTCAACTTGGTTTGAAGCCTGGCTGAAAAGCATAAACGGCGTAAGGTGAGAATCTAATTTTCCTGAAACGTAGCCGGTAGTACGTTCCCCTTAAACCCTGCAAAAGAAAGCCTCCCCTTCCATAAATGGAAGGGGAGGCTGTGCCGGCTTTAACAAAATGATGACATTTGCGTCATTAAAACAATGACGTTTCTCCTCGTAAAATTATAAGGTTGCCCTTATAATTTTTTGTATAGATAGCCATTTTTTGTATTTGACTAAAGTCTGTTGTGTTCACGAGCATATATAGTTCTTTTCCACAGGAGCATGGATTATGCAAGAAGATATTTTTCCGTTAAGCGAACTCAAAGTTGGGCAAAGTGGTGTGATCGTCAAGATGAATTTCAAAGGGGCGGCGCGCCAGCGTTTTATGGCGATGGGCTTGATCAAAGGCGAGACCATTAACGTCGAGCGTATTGCTCCGCTGGGCGACCCAATTGATTTTGTCATCAAAGACTATCACCTGTCCCTGAGAAAATCTGAAGCCAGTGAAATACTGGTAAGGCAGGCATAAGCATGAATACGCAATCTTTTCCTTTGACAATGGCTGCGCAGGGCGAGCGCGTTCGTTTGCTGAGGGTGAACGCGGGCGAGGCGCTGTCCAGCCGCCTGAGCGCAATGGGACTTACGCCCGGCGTGGAGTTCAGTGTGATCCAGGATTCGGGCGGGCCCCTTTTGCTTGGGGTGCGCGACTCGCGCCTGGCTGTGGGGCGCGGCATGGCGCAGAAAATATTTGTGGAACTCATTTCTGGAGATTTTGTATGAGCCAGATCCATGTTGCATTGGCGGGCAATCCCAATGCTGGAAAAAGCAGTATTTTCAATGCCCTGACCGGTTCGCGCCAGCATGTAGGCAACTGGCCCGGCAAAACTGTGGAGAAAAAGGAAGGTCACTTTCAGCAGGATGGCTGTGAAATCAAAGTGGTTGATTTACCCGGCACCTATAGCCTAACGGCATTCTCGCCTGAAGAAGTCATTGCCCGTGATTACATCATCCATGAAAAGCCGGATGTTGTGGTGACGGTCCTTGACTCTGCCAACCTGGAGCGCAACCTGTATCTGGCAGTGCAAGTGCTGGAGTTGGGCGTGCCTGTTATTGCCGTGTTGAATATGTCGGATGTCGCTGAGTCTCGCGGTATTAAAATCGACCAGGAGCGTTTGGGGTTGGCGTTGGGCTCGCCTGTTGTTTGCACGATTGCCAGCAAGGGGGAGGGAGTTAAAGATCTGGTAAAGGCCATCCTTAGGTTCAAAGAGGTGAAATCAGTATGAGCGCAACCACTTATTCATCCGCAAAGGCTTTTGTCATTAATTACGGCGGCGAAACCGAAGCAGAGATTGCCCGCCTTGCAGCTGCAATTGGAGAGACCCCGGCAGTGGCATCCCAATTCCCTGCGCGCTGGCTCGCGATCAAACTTCTTGAAGCCGATGAGGACATTCAGACCCGCCTGCGCGTTTTGCAAGGCGGCGCAGCCTTGTTAAACGAAGCAAAAGCATCGCCCGCTTGCAAGAAATCTTCGGCGACGATGTGGACACCGTCATAGCAGACCGCCGCTATGGGTGGATCAACGGTCTGGTGCGTGAGATTGTTCAGCGCCCCGCTGCCAACCGCCAGACGGTTTCGGACAAGATTGATAAAATCGTCACGCATCGTTTGTTCGGAATCCCGATTTTTCTCATGGCGATGTGGGTGGTCTTCAAGATGACTGCCGACGTCTCCGCCCCCTACCTTGATTGGGTGGATGGCGTAATTAATGGACCCATAACCCATTGGATCGCCGCTTTGCTTGGTTTGCTCGACTTGACGGGGACCTGGGTGGAGAGTCTGTTTGTGGACGGTGTTCTTGCAGGCGTGGGCGGCGTGCTGGTGTTTGTGCCTGTGCTAATGTTCCTCTATCTGGCGTTGGCAATTCTCGAAGACTCTGGTTACATGGCGCGGGCTGCCTTTGTAATGGATCGCCTTATGCATACTCTGGGGCTGCATGGCAAGAGTTTCCTGCCCATGCTGGTTGGGTTTGGCTGCACAGTGCCTGCTTTTTATGCCACCCGCACTCTCGAAAACGAAAAAGACCGCATCTTGACCGGTCTACTGGTTCCTTTCATGTCCTGTGGCGCGCGCCTGCCGGTGTATGTGTTGTTTGCGGCGGTGTTCTTTCCGCAGAATTCCGGCGCCGTTGTCTTTTGGCTTTATCTGCTTGGAATTGGAACAGCCATTCTCTTGGGCATTGCGCTCAAAAACACCCTGTTCAAAGGCAAGGAACAGTCCACTTTTGTCATGGAACTTCCGCCCTATCGCCTGCCGACCCTGCGCAGCATCTGGTTTCACATGTGGGAGCGTACCAGCGGTTTTGTCAAAAAAGCCTGGACAATCATCATGGCAACCAGCATCATTCTGTGGTTTTTAATGGCTATTCCCGTGCGCGGCGAAGGCAGTTTTGCAGATACAGATATTGACCACAGCGTCTTTGCCGCAGCTAATCAAATCATCGCCCCTGTGTTTCAACCGTTAGGCTTTGGCAACTGGCAGGCCAGCAGCGCCCTGTTGACCGGGTTTGTAGCCAAGGAAGTGGTCGTCAGCGCCATGTCGCAGGTTTATGCAGTGGAACAAGCCGGGCAAGCGGAAGCCCCACCCACTTTCTTTGAAGATATAGGTGGAATCATAACCTCCTTTGTTTCTGCAACCGGAGACACTATTAAGTCCCTGCCATTGATTGTGGGCGTCAATCTTTTTGAAGATGAAGTTGAAGAAGCTCCCACTGAATTGATGAGCGCGATTAAGGAAGGTTTTGAAACCTCCAGCGGCGGACATGGCGCCCTGGCTGCGCTTGCCTTCATGGTTTTTGTGTTGATCTACACCCCCTGTATGTCCGCTGTTGCCGCTGAACGTCAGGAACTGGGTATGAAGTGGACGTGGGTCAGCATCGTTGGACAGTTGCTTCTTGCCTGGCTCATGGCGTTTGCCGTCTTTCAGGGTGGCAAACTGCTTGGGTTGGGATAAGTTCAGGGATTCGGTATGCGAGGCTCAATGATTGAATACCGAATCCGGCAAGGAGTAAAACCATGCTTAACCTAGTGTTGAAGGAAATTGCCGGCGCCAATGAACCAATTTCATTGACAGTCCTCAGCAATAAACTGGCTATTGAACAAAGCGCGTTGGAGGGGATGCTTGCCCATTGGGTGCGCAAGGGCAAACTGCGTGATGACGACGCCGAAGAATCCTCCGCCTGCGGCACGGGCGGAACAGGAGGGTGCGGTTGCGCCTGCACAGGGACAGACGCCTGCGCCTTTGTGGCAAAAATGCCAAAGACCTATTCATTGTCCAGCGGAATTAAAAAAGACAACGCAGAAAATACCCAAAGCCGCTGAAGACGAAACGACTCTCCTGCCATGCTTGCGCGAGACACATTTTCAAGATCAGCCCAGCATCAACTTGGGACGATATTGCAGCGCCTCCGCCAGATGCGTGGACTGGATCTCTTCACTCCCGGCCAAATCCGCGATGGTGCGGGATAACTTCAGAATGCGGTGATAGGCTCTTGCCGACAAATTAAG
>JACAEP010000215.1 GCA_013388795.1 Chloroflexota bacterium
AGATAAAACTAACAGCGTCAGTCCTGTCACCAAAAAGATGATGAGAGTCGTTGTCAGTTGTGGCGGGCGTGAGGCGGTGAGGAGTTGAAAGTCTGCGGGGAGGAAGCGGGTGAGGTTGAGGAGCAGAACAACGCCTGCGACGATGGCGAGGATGATGTAGTTCTTGCGCTGCTTGCGGGTTTCGTCGTCGGCGGTGATGAACCAGGTAAGGACGACGAGCACGAGCGTGGCGAGGGGCGTGAAGAAGTCGGCGCCGCGGATGGGGAGGGCGGGTTGCAGCCAGAAGATGACAACGACGCTGACGATGAGCATGAACCACGTCCGCCCGCGGTTGCGGAAGGTTGCTGCCCAGAGGAACGAGGCGGCGGCAAGAATCAGAATATTTTCAAGCGCCATTTAGAAGCCTTGATAGATCCAGGTGGGGCTCGAGTCTGCGGTGAAGATGACGAGGGCGATGAGGATGAGGCAGAGGAGGAGGGCGAGTAGGTTTTCGCGGGTGAAGAGCTTCATGGGTTGGTGGTGAACAGTTGGTGGTCGACGGTTGGTAGTTGGTGGTGGGTGTTGCTGTCAGCTGTCAACTACCCGCCACCAACGGTTCTATCGGACTCCACACACAAGCCAGTTGCCATCTTGCTCGATGACTTCGTAGATGCGGTCGGCGAGGTTGAGGGATTGGGGTTCGCCGTTGTAACTCATGTTGAGCATGCCAGTGCAGTTGACGAGAGTCACCTCGCCGTCGGTACCCGCTTCGGCGCAGGACATTCCATCTATGGTGACTTCGACGAGGGCGAAGGAGTCGAGTTCGATTAGGGCGTCATCTTCCCAGTCGGCGCAGGAGTTGGAGATGAGGGCGGCTTGGTCTTTGGTCGCAAGGGCGGTGATATAGCCTTCGACGGCGGTGGTTGCTCCGCCCGAAGCAGATGATCCACAGGCGGCGGGCAGAATGCTCAGGGCGAGCATGAGTATGGTGAGTTTGGTACGCACAGGTTCCTCCATAGGTTGGGTCAAACGATTGCGGATTATAGCATGGAGGATTTCTGTGTTGACTTTGCCAAGATTATCTTCCCCAACAATTCCGTCTTCGGAACTTTCATCTGCATGGATGCGGCAATACGGGCGATTTCAAGGTTAAGCGACTCGATCTCAGTTTGCCTGCCTGCTTGAATATCCTGTGAAGTGGAAATGAGTTGACCGTCTGACCGTTTGCTGATGGCAAGGAGTTGTTCCATGATCTCGGTTTGGGTCAAGTTAATATTCAACTTTTCCATAAGCATTACACATTCCTGAATGATCTCTGCCGCCATTGTGCGGACGCTTTCATCGCGGATGAAGATACCGTTGTCCACTTCGAGCAAGGGGCAGATGGAATTGAACACAGCGTTGATGATGGCTTTCTTCCAGACCTCGCGTTGAATGTCCGCTTCGGCGCGGAAGGGGAATCCGTCTGTGTGCAGAACGGAAATACAGTGATTGAGTCCCGCCTCATCGCCGCGGATGATGCCAATGGGGGAGGCTGTGATCGGACGGAAGCGAAATTCATGTTCAGAGGCAGCCTGACTGGTAGCATAGAGAACGCAGCGATAGACCTGGGAAAAGCCTGAGTTGAGAAAATGCTTTTCGACGCCGACTCCGTTTTGGAGGAGGATGAGAGGCGAGTTCGTGGTCTTTCCACGTAGTTGAGCGGCTATGGATTCATTGGCATACGATTTGGTGGTGAGGACGATAATCCCTTCGAGGCGCGAGAGCTTCGATAAGGAAATCGTTTCGATGGAGGCTTTGATCTGATTTTCAGCCATTCCAACGATCACAGGCATTGTTGTTTTGTCTATATCGTCTCTGCTGGTGCGGACGGCGATCACTTCCCTGCCTGCGTGGGCGAGGTTTGCAGCGAGCGCGAAACCGATCGTCCCTGAACCGAGAATGTAAATGGTTTCCATTGTTTATCCTTTCATCCAATGATAAAACACGTTTATGCTTAATAGGATTTTTGTTATCTTATCCCCTTGACTCATTTCCCGCCCCGTCATAGACCATCCAGGAATGGGTCACGAATTCACGAATACAGATGGGCTCCATTGGTTCATTCGTGGTTTTATTCGTGGATGGTTTCTCATTTTCGCCTCACCCCTTCCCCTTGACTCATCCGCCTCGCCCGCATAGAATACCTTCAATCATGAAATACGCGCTCAAGCACCACCATCATCATATTCAACCCCCGCATGGTCGGGAGGTTTATGTGCGCGTACCTGTTGTGATTGGATAACGGATACCCATACTTCACCTCATCAAGCCCCGACCCTGCGCCGGGGTTTTTTGTTTGGAAAACCCAAGACCGCCGACGGCGGACGGCAGACAATGGTCTGTGGTCAGCGGTCTGCCGTCAAAAACAGCAACTTCAATCAAGGATAAACATGACACCCCAACCCACCCTCCGTCTCTCCCTTCCCTCCAAAGGACGCCTCATGGACGACTCGCTCGACTTTCTCGCCGAGTGCGGACTCTCCGTGCAGAAACTCAACCCGCGTCAGTATCAGGCGAAGATGCCCGCGCTGCCTGAGTTGACCATCCTCTTTCAACGCCCCAGCGACATCGTGGTCAGCGTCCGCCAGGGCAGCGTGGATTTTGGCATCACCGGCATTGATGTGCTTGAAGAAAAGCGCGGCGACAACGGCGAAATTATCGTCCTGCATGACGAACTCGGCTATGGCGGTTGCGCGCTCATGCTTGCCGTCCCCGAAGCATGGACGGATGTCACCGATATCCCTTCGCTGAAAAACCATGCGGCGAGTCTCAACCGTCCGCTGAGAGTGGCGACAAAATTCCCCGTCCTCACCGAACGCTTTCTCAACGCGCAGAACATTCCGCACACGCTCATCGCCGCCGAAGGGACGCTCGAAACTGCGCCTACCATTGGCTATGCCGACATTATTTCCGATCTCGTTTCATCGGGTCAAACCTTGCAAGACAATCGTCTGCGTGCATTGCGTGATGGAGTCATTCAAGCCTCGCAAGCCGCGCTGATCGCAAACCGCAAAGCCTTGCAAACAAATCCACAAGCGCTGGAGATGGCGCGTCGCTTGCTCGAGTACATCGAGGCGCACATGCGGGCGAAGGAAAATCTTCTGGTCATTGCGAACATGCGCGGGCGGAGTCCCGAAGCGATCGCGTCCAAACTATTTGAAGAAACATCCGTCGGCGGTCTACAAGGTCCCACCGTCAGCCCCATCATCACCCGCGAAGCGAATCAAGATTGGCATTCCGTCACCATCGTCGTGCCGCGCAAACGCCTGCCGCAAGCCATCAGCGAATTGCGTTCCATCGGCGGCAGCGGCATCATCGTCTCGCCCGTCACTTACATCTTCGAAGAAGAACCGCCGCGCTACACCGCCATGCTCGCGGCGCTGAAAGGATAACCATGAAACAATATGACCCGCAAACCGCACGCAAAACCATTCTCAAACGCACCCCGCCCGATGAGTTTCCCGTCAGCGCGCGCGTGATGGACAACATCGAAAAACTTTTTGGCGAACGTCTGACCGCCGAAGCCGCCGTGACTCGCATTTTGAAAGATGTGCGGACTCGCGGTGACGCCGCGCTGCAAGATTGGACAAAGCGCCTCGATTCAATCGACCTCAAACCTGCTCCCGTTTCGACGGCTTTGATTCAGTCCGCGCTTGATTCGATCTCGCCTGCCCAACGTGAAGCGCTCGAAAAAGCCGCCGCCCGCGTCGAAGCCTTCCACAAAAAACAACCGCTCACTTCATGGTTCACCAACGAACTCGGCGGCACCGTCGGGCAAATTATCCGCCCGATTCAACGGGTTGGTTTATACGTCCCAGGCGGCACGGCGCCACTTCCTTCCACCGTCTTGATGAGCGCCATCCCTGCGCGAGTGGCAGGCGTGAAAGAGATCGTCGTTATCACGCCACCCAACCGTGACTTTGCAAATGCCGAAGCGCCTATCAATCCAATCATCCTCGCCGCTTGCGCCATCGCAGGCGTGAACGAAGTCTATGCCATCGGTGGCGCGCAAGCGATTGCCGCACTCGCCTACGGCACCGAAACCATCCGCCCCGTGGATAAAATTTTCGGACCTGGCAATCTATTCGTCACCCTCGCCAAGCGGCAAGTTTACGGCGTGGTCGGCATTGACGGGCTGGCAGGTCCCACCGAAACTGTTGTCATTGCCGATGACTCTGCCAACCCCGCATGGGTCGCGGCGGATCTACTTGCCCAAGCTGAACATGACTTGCTCGCCTCCGCCATTCTGCTCACTCCATCTCAAACGCTCATTCAAAAAGTCCAAGCCGAAGTTGCTAAGCAAATCGAGCAGCGCAGCCGTGCAGATATCATCGTTGCTTCATTGGAAAATCGCGGCGGCGCGGTATTGACCCGTGACCTCGCTGAAGCCGTTGACCTTGCCAACGAGTATGCCCCCGAACATCTGGCATTATCGGTCAATGAGCCGTGGCGCTGGGCGGAAAAAGTGAATAACGCTGGCGGCGTTTTCATGGGCGAACATTCCTTTGAAGTGCTGGGTGACTATCTTGCAGGTCCCAGCCACGTCATGCCCACAGGCGGTTCCGCCCGCTTCGCCTCTCCGCTCAACGTGTGGGACTTTGTTAAGATCGTCAGCCTCGTCGCACTCGACGATAAAACCGCGCAAGCCGTTGGTCCCGTTGCTGCGACTCTCGCGCAATCCGAAGGCTTGGACGCGCACGCAAATGCGGCTTTGCTGCGGATGATGGACGACGGACGATAGACCGCAGACGACCGACCACTGACCACAATTACCAATTATTTTCTTCACCGTCCGCCGTCCGCGGTCTGCGGTCAAGAGGAACTTTTATGCAAATCCGAACCCACCTCGAATCCCTTCCACCTTACACCCCTATCGAGCCGTTTGAAATTCTCTCCGCTCGAATCGGGCGCGAACCTTCGCAGATCGTCAAACTCGACGCGAACGAAAACCCGTATGGTGTTCTGCCTGCCGTCCGCAAGGCGCTGGCAGAGATGGATTTTCCGCACATCTACCCAGACCCTGAGTCGCGTGCGTTACGCAAGGCACTGGCTGCGTTCACAAGCGTGGACGAAGAATATCTCCTCGCAGGCTCTGGCGCCGATGAACTGCTCGACCTGCTCATGCGCGTCTTTCTCGAACCGAACGAGCGCATTCTTTCCTGTCCGCCCACCTTCGGCATGTATCCCTTCGACGCGGAGTTGAACGCCGCGCGTTGTATCGAAGTTCCGCGCAACGCAGACTTCTCACTCAACCTGCCAGCCATCCGCAAAGCCGTTGATGAGTTCAAGCCAAAACTACTTTTCATCGCTTCGCCCAACAACCCCGACGGCTCCTTGATCCCTGCCGATGTGATGGATGAATTGCTCTCGCTTCCGTTGCTGGTTGTGCTCGACGAAGCCTACATTGAATTTGCAGGCGAGAATCTCGGCGCCAGCATCAGCCGCATCCGCGAAGTGCCGCAGAGAGACAATCTCGTCGTGTTGCGCACCTTCAGCAAATGGGCGGGCTTGGCGGGTCTGCGCATTGGTTATGGCGCGTTCCCCAAATGGCTCATGCCCACCTTGTGGAAGTCCAAACAGCCGTACAATGTCAACGTCGCCGCGAGTGTTGCCGCGCAAGCGTCCCTTGCAAATGTGGATGAATTGAAGGTGTTGGTCGAAAAACTCAAGGATGAACGAACCCGCCTCCTCTCCGCGCTGGGAGCGGTTCCGTATCTCAAGCCGTATCCTACGCAGTCGAACTTTATCCTCTGCCAAGTGAACGGACGTGACGCCGCCGAGTTGAAAGCGAAATTGGCGCAAGAGTTCGGAGTCTTCATTCGCTACTTCAACAAGCCAGGGCTGAGAGATCACATCCGCATTAGCGTGGGGCGTCCGAGTGATACGGATGTGTTGATTGAGGCGTTGAAGGCGCTGTAATTATTTGCTGTAATGGTAACGGGCTTGCAGGAAGTCAATGCGGTTATCGCGCACAAGATAAACAATGCGGTGTTCTTGTGTTAATCTGCGAGACCAACAACCCGCCGAGAGATACTTGAGAGGCTCTGGTTTCCCAATGCCATTAAATGGGTCTCGCAGAATCGCGTCAATCAATTCAAACACGCGCAAGGCAAGTTTGCGGTCTGTTTCCACCCAATACCGCAAATCTTCTATAAATTCAGGTTGAAAAACTGCCTCACGCTTCTTCGCCATTAAGCCCCACTTGTTGGCGCAGTTCGTCTAAACTTTGAGGTTGACCTTCATTTTTCAAGGCACGTCCCAAGGCAGAGAGCAGACGTTCCGCGTTGGCAGATGAACGCATGAGATAGGCAGTTTCGATGAGACTTTCTAACTCATCCGCTGCAATCATGGCAACATCTTCTGACCCGCGCCGCTGGATAATGACCACTTCACGATCGTTGGTCACGCGATCCAGCAGGGAAGCCAGTTGTTCACGAGCGCTTGTGTAAGTAAATTCAATCGTCATTTTATCACCTGTACAGCAATACTGTACAGCATCTAAGAGAGAATGTCAAGGAGTTTTTATGAGAGTTGCAGAAGTATCCCGTCAAACGAACGAAACACAGATTGAGATCAAGTTGAATCTAGATGGAACTGGCAAGCACGAGATTTCTACGGGTGTGGGGTTTCTTGACCACATGCTGACTCATCTTGCCGTGCATGGGCTCTTTGACCTGACCGTCAATGCCCAAGGCGATCTGCACATTGACGTGCATCACACGGTGGAGGATGTGGCACTGGCGTTGGGTCAAGCCTTCGACAAGGCGTTAGGCGACCGCAAGGGAATCGTCCGCATAGGCGATAGTTTCGCGCCGATGGATGAGACTCTCGCGCATGCAGCGATGGACTTGTCGGGGCGTCCGTATGCGGTGGTGCAGGTCGAATGGCATACGCCGTATGTGGGCAACATCCCTGTGACATTGTTCCCGCATTTCTTCGAGTCGTTTGCGGTGCAGGCACGTTGTAATCTCCATGCCCGCGTTTTATATGGGCGCGACGACCACCATCAAGCCGAAGCCTTGTTCAAAGCCTGGGCACGCGCATTGGATGCGTCTACTCAGTTTGATGCGCGACGCGGCGGGATGATACCCTCAACAAAAGGTACTCTTTGATTTGACTGCCGACGACTGACCGCTGACCACAAAAACGGTCTGCCGTCGGCGGTCTGCGGTCAACATAGAAACGGAGAATACATGAATGAAATTATCCTCATCGACGCAGGCACAGGCAATTTGCGTTCGGTGCAAAAGGCGCTGGAGAATGTCGGCGCGAGTGTGGAGCGGACAGACGACCCGCAAAAGGTTTTGAATGCAAAGAAAGTTGTGTTGCCTGGCGTGGGCGCGTTCGGTGATTTTATGGAGGGCATGAAAGCCAAGGGACTCGATGACGCCGTGAAGCAAGTCGTTTCGCGCGGTGTGCCGATGCTGGGAATCTGTGTTGGGATGCAAGCCTTGTTCGAGATCGGCGAAGAGATGGGCGAGCACGAGGGCTTGGGTCTGCTGCGCGGCTCGGTGGTGAAGTTTGCAGATACGCTGTCAGTGAAGATTCCGCATACGGGGTGGAATCAGGTTCAGGTCAAGAAAGAGGCGGCGCTCTTCGATCAAATCCAAGACGGGGCGTATGTCTATTTCAATCACTCGTATTATTGTCAGGCGGGCGATCCAGTAGATGTGATCGCGGAAGTGGAGTATGGCATTCGTTATGCGTGCGCGGTGCGGCGCGAGAATGTGTTTGGCGTGCAGTTTCATCCTGAGAAAAGTCAGGCGGCGGGGCTGCGCATCTTGAAAAATTTTGTGGAGGCGTGATGTTTACGATTTATCCCGCAATTGATTTGCGCGGCGGCAAAGTGGTGCGCTTGAAAGAAGGCGATCCCGCGCGGATGACATCGTACAGCGATGACCCCGCCGAGATGGCGAAGCGTTGGATCGACGCTGGCGCGACCTGGCTGCATGTGGTGAATCTCGATGGCGCATTCGGTGAAAGTGATAATGCGAATCGTGAGGCGCTTGAGACGATCTTGAAACTCGGTGCGCGCGTGCAATTCGGCGGCGGGATGCGTTCGCTTGAGTCGATTGATGCGGCGTTGTCGTTGGGTGTGAGCCGCGTGGTGTTGGGAACGATTGCGATTGAACAGCCTGATATCGTGCGCGATGCGTTGAGTCGTTTTGGCGTCGAGCGTATTGCGGTTGGAATCGATGCGCGCGATGGACTCGTGCGTACGCGCGGTTGGAAGGATAACAGCGGCGTGCCTGCGCTTGACCTCGCGCTTCAAATGCGGACTTTTGGGCTGGGTACCGTTATCTTTACCGATGTCAGCCGCGACGGCTTGGGCAGCGGGTTGAACATCCCTGCAACGCGAGAGTTATCTGAGAAGAGTGGACTCGATGTGATCGCTTCGGGCGGCGTGCATACGATCGATGATGTGAAGGGGGCGAAGGATGCGGGATTGTCTGGCGTAATCATTGGGCGTGCTTTATACGATGGCACAGTTGACTTGAATGAGGCATTACGAGTCTAAGGTCAAAAGTCGAAGGTCGGATGGTTGCAACCTTTGACCTTAGACTTTTGACTCTTGCGATTGGAGCATTATGTTAGCAAAACGAATCATCCCTTGTTTGGATATCAAAGATGGGCGTGTGGTGAAAGGTGTGAACTTTGTGAACCTGCGCGATGCGGGTGACCCCGTGGAGCAGGCGCGTTTGTACGACGAGCAGGGCGCAGACGAGTTGGTCTTTCTCGATATTTCCGCGACACACGAAGGACGCAAGACCACGTTGGAATTGGTCAGCCGCGTGGCAGAGACGGTCTTCATGCCGTTGACGGTCGGCGGCGGAATCCGCGAAGTGAACGATATGCGGAATTTGTTATTGGCTGGCGCAGACAAAGTCAGCGTGAACTCGGCGGCGGTGAAGCGACCTGAGTTGCTTTCTGAAGGGGCGAGTCGATTCGGGGCGCAGTGTATTGTGCTGGCAATCGATGCGCGTCGCAACGGCTCGAGTTGGGAAGTGTACGTGGCTGGCGGGCGCACGCCGACAGGCATTGAGGCGGTCGAGTGGGCAGTCCGTGGCGTGGAGTTGGGTGCGGGTGAAATTCTGCTCACCAGCATGGACGCCGATGGCACGCTGGCGGGTTATGACCTTGAACTGACCAGTATCATCTCGAACATGGTCTCTGTGCCAGTCATCGCTTCAGGCGGGGCAGGAACTCCCAGTCACTTTGCGGATGTGCTGACGAAAGGCATGGCGGATGCGGCGTTGGCGGCGTCACTGTTTCATGATGGGAAGTTGAGGATACCTGAGTTGAAAGAGGAATTGCGCAAGGTTGGGGTCGTGGTGAGATGACAGCAGACCGCGGACAGCGAAATGCGTAATTCGTAAATATTAATTGTGGTCGGCGGTCTGTCGTCTGCGGTCGTTTTGATATGGAGGAACAATGAAAGAAGAGTTGTTGTCGGAAATAAAATATGATGCCAATGGACTTGTCCCAGCCATTGTGCAGGATGTTTTCACCAAAGAGGTATTAATGATGGCTTGGATGAATGCTGAGTCTTTGCGGTTGACTTTTGAAACAGGCGAAGCAGTTTTTTGGTCACGCAGCCGGCGGGAGATTTGGCATAAGGGGGCGACGTCGGGCAATGTGCAGAAGGTGGTCGAAGTGCGCGTGGATTGTGATGAGGATACGCTGCTGGTCTTGGTCGAGCCTGCAGGTCCAGCCTGCCATACGGGCGAGATGTCATGTTTTTATAGAAGCATTTAAACACAAAGGACACAAAGAGCACGAAGGCCCCCCGAAAAACCTTTGTGTACTTCGTGCCCTTCGTGTTTAAGAAATGGAGAATGAAATGAGTATTCAATGGCTATTTGATGTAATTCAAGATCGAAAGAATAACCCCAACGAGAAATCGTACACGACGAGTCTCTTCAATGAAGGTTTGCCGAAGATCGCGCAGAAAGTGGGCGAAGAAGGGACAGAAGTTGTCGTGGCGGCGTTGGCGCAGGAAGATCAACGATTGATTGAAGAAATCGCCGACTTAACGTATCATACATTGGTTCTACTCGCCGCGCGCGGATTGACCCCGGCGGATATTCTGGCGGAGTTGGAGAAGCGTCATAAATGAAGAAGGTCGTTTTGCTCGATGTGGACGGCGTGCTGGTTACACCCGGCGGGTATCGCGCGGCGTTGCATGCCACGTTGAATCATTTTGCGACGCTCATGGGCGCGATTCACTTTGACTTCCATGAAGAAAAGATCGCAGAATTGGAAAAACGCGGCATTTTCAGCGAATGGGATATGGTTCCCGTTCTGCTTGGCGCGGCATGGGATGATATCCTTGCAAAAGTGGGGAATGAAAATTTGCCTTCCGATTTAAAGTTAGCCGCCATTGAGATCGGACGCAGAATGAACGGGTATGTATCTGAAGACCTCATCATTCCTGACTTTGAAATTTTGCCAAATATTTACCCAACCGAGTCTGCCCTTCAGCAGGGATGCTTCCCTCATCTGCCTGAAGACCTGCGCCGTAGCCTTTTGCGCGATTCGCGCAACGTCCACTTCTCGCACACGACACGCCTCTTTCAGAATTTTTCACTTGGCAGCCGCGTTTTCAGCGAGGCCTATAACCTGCCTGCTGAAGTTGAAACTGAATCGTTTTTGCAAACGCACGATACCTCCAACCTCACAGATGAAATGCTGGCCAAATTACTCCAGCCAGATGTTCACCTTGCTTCGATCACGGCGCGCCCATCTGCCCCGCCCAAGGATGTCGCCACCTCTCACATCGGGTACGCCCCCGAAGCCGAAGCCGCCCTCAAACTGGTTGGCTTGGCGGATATTCCACTAATCGGATATGGACGGCTTGAATATTACGAAAAGCAACACGGAGTCGCTGCCGCCTCGCTTCTCAAGCCGTCGCCTGTTCAGTCACTCGCGGCAGTGACCGCCGCCTTTACCGGGTCGGAGTGGTCTTCGATCCAAGCCGCAGCGGAGTGGCAGGCATCGGGTTGTTTGAACAGCCTCTTCTTAAGTCTGCCGCGTGAATTTGAACTCTTCGTCGTCGAAGATACGATGGGCGGCATCTGCTCCACACAAGCGGCTGGCGAGGTCCTCCAACAAAATGGCTTTGATGTGAAAGTTTACGCTCTTGGTTTGACCTCTGGCAGCGCTGCCAAAGCCGAAGCGTTTGACAAGGCTGGGGTCGTTCACTACAAAACCTGGGAGACCTTGATAGCCGGTATGGGGTTATAAATAGCGACGATGGAAAAGATTGCCCATCGTCCGCGGTCTATGGTCTGCGGTCAAACCTCCTCAGGAGCCTCCCTTTGAACAACTACATTGCCCTTGCTCTTACCTTTGCCATCGCGCTCGGATTTTTGCGCCTGATGGATTTCTTCGCCCATCGCGGCTGGATCGAAAGCAAATTGAGCCGCAAGTTGATCCACATCGGCACGGGTCCGATCTTTGTTTTGTGCTGGTTCTTTTTCGACGACGCTCCCTCCGCCCGATGGCTGGCGGCATTGGTTCCGTTTGCGATCACGATTCAATTTGCGTTGATCGGCTTTGGAATTTTGAAAGACAAAGCCTCGGTGGATGCCATGTCTCGCACCGGCGACCCGAAGGAGATTCTGCGCGGACCTTTGTATTACGGCATCATGTTCGTGGTGTTGACGTTGGTCTACTGGAAAGATTCCCCCATCGGCATCATCGCGTTGATGATGATGTGCGGCGGCGACGGCATCGCGGACATCGTCGGCAGGAAGTTCGCTTCGTACAAGCTGCCGTGGAGCAAGGAGAAGTCTGTGGCAGGGATGGTCAGCGTGTTCGCGGGTGGATGGGCCATGTCCGCTGTGATTTTGTTCATTTATGTAAAGGCGGGCGCGTTTGCTGCGCCGTTTACCAATTACCTTTTGCCCCTCCCTGTCATCTCATTGGTGGGCGCGGTCGTTGAATCGCTGCATTACAAGGATATTGACAACATCAGCATGACGTTGGCATCTGCCTTGGTGGGGCATTGGTTCTTCTAAAATAAAAAGGCCCCGGCTTTTGCGGGGCTTTTTTATTTTAGAAGAATTGCCTTGAATTCCTCGATCAGAATTTTTGTAAACTCTTTTTTCCCCAGCGCATTCATGTGTAATGAATCGACGTAATACTCTTCGAGAATTCGCGGGTCTTGCCAGAAATCAAGCAGGAAGACTCCATCCTGCCCGGTCAGATAAGCATCCAGTGAATTACGATAAGCGCTCATTTCAGGTTCGGGTCCAAAGATGCGTGTACGCACGAAGATCAGGTTGACATTATTCTTTTGCGTGAGCGCAATCATATGCGGGAGCAGAGAGGTTTCGAGTTGCGCTTGGAAATCCAATTCTTCCTGCGCGTAGAGGGTTTTGGCGGCATCTTCCTGCGCGAGGTTAAGCGCCACAGGGTCCACTTCTCTGCCGAAGATGGAACTGACGGCTTCATTGGCGCAATCACGGTTACAGCCAAAAAGGCGCGGCGGCAGGTAGCGGATGGCATTATCCAGGTCATCCCGTATTTCGACGCGCGCGGTATAAAGCGGCAGGTATTGTTCTGCAAAACGCTCCACTGGATTCATTGGGTTGACAAACGCCAGTTCAGAAACGAGCGGTTCGTTTTTGGTGGCGTAATCGTCGAGCAATGCAAAGTAGCGCCCTGTTGTGCGGTATTGCGGGACGGTCAGCATGGTGTTGCGAAAGAAAACGACAACATATTTTGGGCGGTGAGACGACTCCAAAATAATGTTCTTGATTTGGAGATACCAAGCTGCCGTACCGGATCCGGGGGTTGCCATTTCGTAAACGGGCATTCCCAGCCCTTCGGCGAAAAGCGCCGGGTCAACGCCTTCATACAACGTCGAGTCGCCGAGCAGGACAAAACTTGGCCGACTTTGCTGAATGCCTTGCAGATGCTCGCCTTTGACCCGCGCATCGAAAACGGGCCCCAATGTAGCCGGGTAGTTGAAGTTGTATCGGCGCGGCAAAAGGATGCCGGATGCCAGCAACACAACTCCGAAGGCGGTTAGGAAGCGCAGGAAGTTTTGTCGAGAATTCATCAGAATTGGAAGTAGATAAAGTCTGGGGAGGACGAGTTCATAAAGACGATGGTCATCCCTGCCGCCAATGCGTAATAGAGGGCATGAAGGCTGATTTTTTTAGGGGCATACACATCCAATAGATGTTTCGAGAAAAGCAGGGATGCATAAAATGAGATCATGACCAGAAGAACAAAGGCGGCAATCAGATCATTGGAAGCGCGCGAAAAGGGCGCCATGAGCGCATTCCACAGCCACGACAGAGACCCAGCGCGGAAGATCATCCAGCCAAAAACGATGAAGGCGAACATCGCCAACCATAAAAAGAAGCGTTTGAACGATTTTGCCTCTCCGCGAATGCCGAGGGTCTGATAGATGATGATCAGGATGCCATAATACACCCCCCAAAGAATAAAGGTGGAACCGGTGCCGTGCCAGACCCCGCTGATGAACATGGTGAGCAACGGCGGGATGATCTGTGAAAAAATACCCGGCAGATGCTTAACCCTTAATAGAATACGCCGCACGGGGAAGAAAATATAATCGCGCAGCCACGAAGAAAACGAGATATGCCAGCGATTCCAAAAATCATTGGGCGTAAGCGCCAGGTAGGGCGTGTTGAAATTCTCGGCGGTCTTCAAGCCGAGCAGAAAGGCAATGCCGCGTGAAAGATCTGTGTACGAAGAAAAATCCGCAAGAATTTGCAGGGTAAAGCCCAAGCCGCCAACGATGAGAAAGACTTTGGAAGGCTCTTTCATGAGAAAGATTTGGTCAACCAATACCTTGACTGTATTGGCAATGACGATCTTCTTGAACAAGCCCATAAGCGTCAATGGCCAGGCATTGTAGAAATGATCCGCCGCCCAGGCGCGCTTTTCCTGCAATTGCCTGAGAAACGCCTGCGGGCGCTCAATGGGACCCGAAAAAACCTGCGGAAAGAACGCAGCGTATGCGCCAAAGGCAATAAAATCAGGCTGGGGTCTTAATGTCCCGCGTTGAACTTCCACCAGATAACTGATTTTTTTCAATGTGTAAAAAGAGGTTCCCAAGGGTAACAAGATGGTTGTAAGGAAAACATCCCCCGCAAACCCGGCTTGCATGGACCATGCCGCCAGCGTTTCATTATAATAAGCAAAATACTTTACAGAAATGAGCAGCGCCAGATTTAGAATGATTCCCAGCCACATCAAAAAAACGGAACGGTTTCTCCAGCGCGCCATGCCAAGCGCAAGTAAAAAATCCACAAGAATGGATGCGAACAGGATCGCCCCATGCCATGAAGCTAGCCAACCGTAAAATATCAGGCTGGAGGCGAATAAAAGAAAATTCTGCCAGCCTGGGTTGGGCAGCAGCCAGTAGAGGGCCAAGACGATCAGAAAAAAAATCAGAAACTCAAACCCAATGAACGCCATGTTATTGTTCCGACTTTTCCTCCGAAATTTTCATCACGCGGTACGACTCGGCATATTCAAACTCTTTATCCTTCGCGTCTTCCTTCGCCCAATCCTTCATCCATTTTTCGACCTCGTCCACAGGCACCTGGCTGGCGTGCTGTTGTAATGCTTTTACTTTGATATCGATGGTGTCGGAGATGTCCACCCAGGTGTCGGGCTTGTCGGCGCCGTGAATGTATAACTTCTTGACGTTATGCGGTTCATACCCCGCCTTGAGCAGGTCGGTGAAAATGAGCCTTGTCCCCGCCGAGGGGAAGAC
>JACAEP010000223.1 GCA_013388795.1 Chloroflexota bacterium
CATCGAGTCACAATCAGAGAGACCGCTTGGTGATAACGAAGATTTTCGCGTGGGAGAACTTTAGGCGACTTTCAGTCGCTTGCCAAACCTACCGCCTTTAGGCGGTAGTAGTTTAGTTCCTTGTAACGCCTTCAACAGCGCAGATTCATCCACTGCCGAACCGCGCCCGACGTTTACAAACACCGCATGAGAAGGTAGGGCGTTCAGAACTTCTTTATCCACGATTCGGCGTGTCTCTTTTGTGTTTGGCAAAATACTCACCAAATAATCAAGCCCGCTTGCAAATTCAAGCAAATCATCCCCATGATAATACTTGTCTGCTTGTGTGCTTGCTTCACTCGCCCTCGTATACCCGCGCACCGTCATTCCAAAAGCCTTTGCCATTTTCGCCACGTCCGCACCGATGGAACCAACGCCCAGCAGTCCGATTGTTTTTCCGCGCAGTTGACCTGTCAATGATGTGTCCCATATTTTATTTTTCTGCGCCGCTGCCCGTTCAAAAATTTTCCGTTCATGGGCGAGTAAATATCCAAAAATGTATTCTGACATCAAACTGCCGAACACGCCGCGCGCATTGGTCAACGTGTAATCCCTGCGCAGCGACGGGTCCAACAGCGGCTCCACGCCTGCCCAAGATGCCTGCGCCCAGCGCAGACTCGGAAGGTTACCCAACGCATCCCGGATCATCATGGGGGCGCCGAATACGATTTCGGTTTTTTGTGAGGGTTTTTCTTCCATGATGAGGTTGGGCAAATCTGCGTCTGCCAAAATGGATTGATACTTGTCTGCGTCTTTGCTGAGGATAAGAAAATGGGGCATGGTGACCCAATTTTACCCGCTACAGCCCTGAGGGGTATTATATAATTACAGGCATGAGCCTTCCAAAACCATCTTTTCAAACGTTCATGTCCCGCATTCTGGATTATGCCGGAATGTACCCGCCTGCAAACCTGCCTTTGGATGAAGCCTTCAAAAACTTTATCGCTTATCAATCCGACCCAAATGCGTGGATGCTTTCCCGCTTTGTTATCCCTGCCCAACGCCTGAGCGAACTCTCCGCTTTTGATGAACGATTATCTTTTACAACTCTGGGGCGCGGCGGCAAGGACATCGACGAATTTCTCGCCAATCTCAATCTGGATGTTGCCGACATCCGCGCCTTTGAGGATACTCATCCAACCGCCCGCGTGGATATGTATGAAACGACTCTGCCCGCTTCCTGCTTAACCGACAAATTTACTGCCAACGCTATTGTCATTCGCGCCGCCGACACTTTGAACAAGAACGGCATCACGGTTTTCTTTGAAGCGCCATTTGGCGAAGGCTGGCAAGCGCGAGCCGAAAAATTGCTGCGCGCCTTGCGAAAAGTGAAGGATAAACACGTCGGTTTCAAGCTCCGCACCGGCGGCGTGACCACAGAAGCCTTCCCATCCACTGAGCAGGTTGCGTGGACGATTGTCGAAACACACGAAGCGGGTGTTCCGCTCAAATGCACGGCAGGGCTTCATCATCCGGTACGACATTTCAACGAAAGCGTGCAGACCAAAATGCACGGCTTCCTCAACGTCTTTGGTGCAGGAGTGTTGGCGTCTGCGAACGGGCTCCCTCAAACCGAGATTCAAGCCATCCTTGACGATGAAGACCCATCCAATTTTGTTTTTGACGAAATTGGATTTGCGTGGAAAGGTTTGCATGTAGCCATTTCGGGGATCAAGAGCGCTCGGTTGTTCGCCACGTCCTTCGGCAGTTGCAGTTTCGATGAACCAAAAGAAGATTTGCATGCCCTAAAACTTTTGTAATTTCAAGCGACAGTTACTTTCAAAGTGACTGTCACCTTTTGACAAGGTGTATTCATGATAAACATCGAAATCCATCCTGATTCTGATTTCCCCATTCAAAACCTGCCGTATGGAGTTTTCTCCACAATATCCAACCCAAGCCTGCGGGTTGGCGCCCGGCTTGGCGATTGGGTCGTTGACCTTGCAATTCTTGATAATGAAAATCTGTTTGGAAGGCGTTACGGTTTTTTTAGAGACTCATCGTTGAATCGCTTCATGGCGGCGGGACGGGATGTGTGGCGGGAGATTCGTCAGCGGTTGATAAGGCTTGTGGGGGAGGAACAGGCGTCGCTTAAGAAAGAGGCGTTAATTCCCGTCCACGAAGTGCAGATGCATCTCCCTGTTGAGATCGGCGATTACACCGATTTTTACGCGTCGCGGGAACATGCTACGAATGTGGGCATTATGTTTCGCGGACGAGAAAATGCGCTCATGCCGAATTGGCTGCATTTGCCGGTGGGTTATCATGGACGCGCCAGCTCGGTAGTGATTTCGGGTACGGATGTCATCCGCCCGCGTGGGCAGGTGAAACCCAAGGATGCGCCGCCGGAATTTACCGCGTCGCGCCAGTTGGATTTTGAATTGGAGATGGGTTTCTTCGTGGGCAAAGGCAATGATCTCGGCGAACCCATTTCAATTGAAACCGCGCATGATCATATTTTCGGCATGGTCCTGCTCAACGATTGGAGCGCGCGCGATATTCAGGCATGGGAGTATCAGCCGCTGGGACCGTTCCTTGCCAAGAATTTCGCCACGTCCATTTCGCCCTGGGTGGTGACG
>JACAEP010000216.1 GCA_013388795.1 Chloroflexota bacterium
CAACCTTCAACCTTCAACCTACAATCTTTAACCTTTAACCTACAAATAAAACGTCATCCTCTGCAAATGGATCGACGGGTCAATACACTGCACCTTCACATTCCCCGGCACATTCAAACTAATCGGCGCATAATTCAAGATCGCCCGCACCCCCGCCTGCACCAACTGATCCGCCACCCCCTGCGCCGCCGCCGCCGGCACCGCCAGCATCGCAATCCTCACCCCCAACCCCCGAATCCGCTCGATCATCGTCTCCGCATCTTCCACCATAAACTCACCGATCAAATGCCCCACCTTCTCCTTGTCACTATCGAAGATCGCCACCACCCGAAACCCACGGTTCATAAACCCCTGATAATTCGCCACCGCATGACCCATATCCCCCGCGCCCACCACCGCCACATCCCAAATCCGATCCACCTTCAAAATCTCGCGCAGCTTATTCACCAAATACTCAATCGAATACCCCGTCCCCTGCTTCCCAAACTCACCAAACTGCGAAATATCCTTGCGAATCTGCGCTGCCGAAATCCCCACATGCTCGCCCAACTCCTGCGAAGACGTCGTCTTCAGCCCCATATCCGCCATCCGTTGCAGCGCGCGCAAATACACTGGCAACCGACCAATAATAATATCAGGAATCTTCTTCGCATTCATATACATGTCCTCTCAAAATTGTAGGATAGCCATACTATACCAAAAAAGCGAATTTTGTACAATTCGGTACAAGTTCTTCACAAACGAAAAAAGGATGAAAAAGTACCCGCTTCCCGCTTGAACCAAGCCTGAAACGCCGCCCCAAGCCTGCCCCACGCCCGAACCGCAGGCATCCCAAAAAAAAGAGACCCTCAAACCTGAGAGCCGCCTTGGCATCCAAATCCACGTCCCCAACCTGGGGCTTACTTCTCGTGTGTTGGTTTTACCTGCTCGCTTGTCCACGCCCGAAGTTTTTCACCCTCCGGCGCGCCCTTGCGCCCAATCACCTTATACACATTCACGGCCCGAGTCTTCCCCTTCACCGTCACCGCGTCTGCCAGCTCGCAATCGAACTCATCCTTCACCTGCTGATATGTGTTCTCACTGATTAGGATCGGCCACGCATACGTCTTCGTCAAATCTTGCAGCCGCGCCGCCAGGTTGGCATTATCCCCAATCACAGTATAATTAATGCGCTGCTCCGATCCAAGCAACCCCACAAACACCTCACCTGAATTGATACCCACCCCCATCTCGATCTGGCTTGGGCGTCCTTCACTTGCCCACTGATCGCGCAGTGCTGCCAGCGCTTTGCGCATATCCATTGAGGCGCGTAAAGCGCGCACGGCATGGTCTTTATACGGCACCGGCTCGCCAAAAAACGCAATGATCGCATCGCCTTCATACTTATCCACCGTCCCGCCGTGCTTATAAATCACCTGCGACATGGCTTCAAGGTAGGGATTAAGCAATGCGACTACCTCTTCAGGCGTCATCTTCTCCGAGAGCGTCGTAAACCCGCGAATATCCGAAAAAATAATGCTCAGGTCCGCGCGTTTGTTGACGGAGTTCAAATCCTGCGTCTTCATCATCTGATCTACCAATTCAGGTGAAATGAAACGGCTGAACAGATTGCGCACCCGGCGCTTCTCACGCTCCTGCGAAACAGCCTGCTCCAGCGTCGGCAGCACCACCCCCAGGAAAAGCATCGTCTCTGGCGCGGCAATCGGCAAAACATAACGCTGCCGCATGAACATAACGAAAGCAACGATCAAATATCCTAAGGCCCCTGCCCCCAGCAGCCCCACCATCAAAGAAGGCCGCTTGGAACGCGTGATCAAATACGCGGCAATCGCGGCCAGCACGATCAGCAGCAATTCCATCCATGGTGGGGCATGGGTGATGAATTTGCCGTTGATGATGGTATCTATCGTGTTGGCAACGATCTCCACGCCGGGGGTTGGGTTGGTGGCTGAGAAGGGGGTGGGGTAAATATCTTGCAGGGTGATGGTTGTGGCGCCGATCAGCACGATCTTGTCCCGAAAGGCATCCGCATCTTGTTCAAGCGTAATTCCATCATGCACATCTGCCGCAGAGTAGGTGGGGTAGGTTCCAGCCGGGCCCGCAAAATAGACCGGAAGCAAAGTCCCGCTCAGTGGAATGCTCTGCCCGTTGAACTGCACCTGCCCGGCATCGAAGACCGGCGCATCCACACCCAGGTACAGCCGCGCGATCTCAAACGCCCAATGCGGATATACCCGCCCCTCAAAGGTGTTATACGCCGCCACATTGCGCACAATAGCATCTTCATCACGTTTTACATCCGTAATCCCCAAACCATCCAGCGCCTCGCGATAAAAGGTTAACGGCTGTGAAAGAGTTTCGGTTTGATACCCCTCGCCGCCCAGGCGGTTGATCTGCATCACGGTGACGGCTGCCGGCATATCACCCAGCGCTTTTGCAAACGCCTCGTCATTTTCCGGGTTTTGTTTGTCCGGCTCGAAGAGCAGCACGTCTACCCCTGCAACTTTGCCGCCGCCTTTTTGAATCTGCTTCACGATCTCGGCGAAATACGAACGCGGCCAAGGCCATTGCAGTCCGTTCCATGCAAAGGAAGCATCGTCTATGGCAACGATCACAATCTCACCAGAGACATCCTCCGCGCCGCGCAGGCGCACGAACATGTCTTGGATGGAATACTCCAGGCGCTCCAGCGGCGTTGTGATGGGGGGGAATAGCCCCAACCCTTGAACGGCGAGTAATACGATGGCGGCGCCTACCAGTAAAAGGGTGGAAAAGTTTGGGGGCTGTTTAATGCTTGTCATTACGCCGCCATTATACAGGTTGCGCGCTGTTATTCACAGTAGACAGAGTAATTATCCCATCCGACAAAGCACTCAAGATTATATGAATTGCACATATCTTCCAGCGTGCAAGCGTACTCGGTGGCTGGTTCGGTCCGTTCAGGGCGGTCGGATGGCGTCGGCTTTTGAGTCGGGTCTCCCTTGGGTTTGGAGAAACGGACCGAAGCGCTGGAACAAATCTCGTTCCCGTCTGAGCCGAAGGCGGTCACGAACCATGAGTAATTTCCACCCTTCGGCAGGACTTCGATGTAGAACCCCGCGCTGTTGGTTGTCGTCTGGATCGTTGCGCTGCTTCCGTCCTCGTTCACAAAGGTTACGATGTAGTATTGCGCGTTGGGTTGTTCCGTCCAGGTGAACTGCACTTGCCCGATTTTGCCCAGCACAGAACCATCGCTGGGGGTCTGCGGCGCCGAACAGGCATTGCTGGCATCTCCCGCTGGTAATACTGTTTCAACCGCCGTTGGTGTGCTGGTGGGCGCTTCTTCAGCGGCGGGCTCGGTCGCTTCTTCTGTCAGTTCAGCAATCACCTGATCGTACACTTCCTTGGCTTCAGGGTTTTCATTCAGCCATTCCAAAAACTGTTCTGGCGTCATTTGCCCAACGGTGGGCGTTTCCCAATTTCCGGCGTCATCGGGCGGGTTGAGGATCACGCTCTGCCCGTTGGTGAAATTAACCGTACCTGCCGGGTTGCTTGCCGTGCAGCTGCCCTCCAGGCAGGTAATGGTAATGACCTTGGTGACCGGGTTGACCTCCACCTTCATGTACGAGCCGCGCACCGAAGCCACACCTGAGGGGGTTTCCACATCGGCTTGCCCGCCATTTAGGATGATGAAGATCTTGCCAGCATCCAGTTTGATCTTGGTCAGCAGCCCGCCTTCCGCTTCCTTGTTGGAAGTCAGCGTAAAAAATGAAGAGGGCGAAACCCGGATGATCGTGCCTGTCGAAAGGTCCAGCCGCACGCGTCCATTATCCCCGGTTTGGATTTGACCGTTCTCGCTCAATACCGCGCCGGCAGAGGCGGGCGCAAAACTTTCCTGCCCGGCTTGTTTCATTTCTACCAAGCCGCTCAATTCGCTCATGCTGGCAGATAACGGAGGGGTCTCTTCCTCCGTCTGGCAGCCTGTCAAAACAACCAGCGCAAAGAATATCAACAATAGGACAATGGACTTTTTCATTTTCTTTCTCCAATGCATCCACAACTAAGGCTCGATCTTTATCTTCAAGTTATAACGGGCAAACGAGGGTTCTTCTGTTAAGACCGGTGAGACGCGCAAATGATACGCTTCACTTGGTTTGATTTGTATTTCTTTCACTTCATCGCAGCCCAACGTGAACAGGGGTGTTGTGCTTTGTAGTAATTCTACTTGAATCGCGCCCGGTTCGCATGAAATTTCGATGACAATTGTATTGCGTTCAGCAGAAAACGCGAACCAATCTTCAGCGTCGCCTTCAGGCGCAGAGACTTCCCCTTGAACTTGAAACGCTTTTGCGCCAGCCGCCGAAAGAACAAGTGTCGCAATTGGCGCATCGGCATTGTCGCCATCGTTTGATGCAGTTCGCGGCGGCGCAGTCAACGGCAATTGAATGGGCGTCTCTGCTTCTGCCTGGGCGGCTTCACCCGCCACGGGCACAGCCTCCAAATTTTCCACCTGCACATACTCACTGGCAACCCAGCCTGTGCCCTCTGGAGCCGCGGGGTAGGCGATCTTCAACCACGCGCCCGTTGCATCCCTGCCCAGGATGGCAACTACATCATTTTGACTGAGCAAACCCAGCGACTTGAATTCTGTGCCTGCTTCACTGCGCACATTGACCCCGCGCAAGATCACGCCTCTCACTTCAGACCCTGCGCCAGATCCCGCATTTACAACCGGAACCTCCGCCGAAGCCGCTGCCAGTTGAACCAGGTCGGCGCGCACCCAGCCTGTGGTTTCATTGTAGATGACCTTCAACCAAATTCCGCTCTCATCCATGCCGATCACTTGAACCGTGCTGAATGCCGGCGCGGTCCCCAACGACTGGCTGGCAGTGGATGTATCCGCGCGCACATTGACTTCGCTGGTCGTTGTCCCGACGATTGGGGCAGCCGTTGGCGCAGG
>JACAEP010000108.1 GCA_013388795.1 Chloroflexota bacterium
ACCCTCTCTGGCGGGCAGCGCCAGCGCATCGCGCTCGCCCGAGCCTTTCTCACCGACCCGCGCATTCTCGTCCTCGACGACTCCACCTCCGCCATTGATTCTGCCACCGAGGACAAAATTCAACGCGCCATTGCCAACGCCTCACGCGGACGAACCACCTTCATCATCACCCACCGCCTCTCCCAGATCCGCTGGGCAGACCTGATCATCGTCCTGCGCAAAGGGCGCATCGCCGCCATCGGCTCGCATGATGAATTGATGAAAACCTCCGAGGCGTATTCGAGGATTTTTAGAGAGTAACGATATCCGATACTCGATATTCGGAAGGGAATAATCAAATATCGAGCATCGAACAACGAGGTTTTATGGGCTTCTTCGCAGGATTAAACGACGAAAAATACGACCGCCAGTACAAGGATAACGAACTTGTGCGGCGCATGGTCAATTACTTTGGTTCGCAAAAAACGCGGCTGGCGGGCGCGTCTATGGTGATCATTGTCATTGCGTTCATTGGCGCGGCGTTGCCGGTCATCGTGGCCCGCATGGTGGATCTGATTAAAGACCAGCCCACCGCGCGCGAGATTCTTCTGGCGGGGGCGGCGCTCCTCGGCGTGGCATTCGGTCAATGGGGGCTAAACTGGCTGCGGCGCAGTCTGATCGTGCGCGCCGTCGGCGACGTGGTGCTGGATATGCGTTCGCGCGCCTTCCGCGCTGCCGCCGAGCATGACCTCTCCTTCTACGATCAATTCTCCTCGGGGCGAATCGTTTCGCGCATCACATCCGACACAAATGACTTCGGTCAGCTCGTGGTCATTGTCACCGATGTGGCGGCGCAATTCATTCAAGCCTTCATCATCGCAGTAGCGCTTTTCCGCACCGAATGGCGGCTGGCGTTGTTGATGATCGGCTTCCTGCCGATCATCTTCGCCATTGCTTCGGGCTTTCGCGTCATGGCGCGGCGCGTTACAAAAAAAGGCATGAAAGCCATGGCAGATGTCAATGCCGCCATCAAGGAAACCATCAGCGGCATTTCGATTGCGAAAAATTTCCGGCAGGAAGAAAGCATCTTCAAATCGTTCGATGAGTCAAACCAACAATCGTATGGCGTGAACGTACAGCGCGGCTTTGTCCTTTCGCTGGTCTTCCCTGTGCTCAATGCGTTGGGCGGTATCTTTGTGGGCGTGCTGGTCTATGTCGGCGGCAAGAGCGCGGCGGCGGGCATGGTCAGCATTGGCGCGTGGTATCTCTTCATCATGAGTCTCGACCAGTTCTTCTTCCCCGTGTTAAACCTCACGTCGTTCTGGGCGCAAATTCAGGGCGGGCTTTCGGCGGCGGAACGAGTCTTTGCGTTGATCGATGCCGACCCCAACGTGGTGCAAACCGAAAAGCAGGATGTGCCGCGCCTGAAGGGCGAGATCCATTTCGATCATGTCCACTTCCGCTATTCGGACAAAGAACCGGTTCTCAACGACTTCAACCTGCTCATCCAACCCGGAGAGACGCTTGCGCTGGTAGGGCATACCGGCGCGGGCAAATCGTCCATCGCGAAATTAGTTGCGCGCTTCTACGAATACCAACAAGGACGCCTGCTCATTGACGGACGCGACATCCGCACCTTCGACCTGACTCAATATCGCCGTCAGTTGGGCATCGTCTCGCAAGTGCCTTTCCTTTTCTCTGGAACCGTAGCGGATAACATCCGCTACGCCGCGCCGGGTGTGCCAGAGGAAGAAATGCTGCGGCTTGCCAAACGCATCGGCGACGGCGAATGGCTGGAAACCCTCCCGAACGGACTGCACACTGTAGTGGGCGAACGCGGCAACCGCCTCTCGATGGGGCAGCGCCAGCTTGTGGCGTTGATGCGCGTCCTCGCGCAGAACCCCGCCATCTTCATCCTCGACGAGGCGACCGCCAGTATTGACCCGTTCACCGAGTGGCAGATCCAGCAGGCGTTGAATCTTATCCTGAAAAATTCAACCAGCATTCTGATTGCGCATCGTTTATCCACGGTGAAAGCGGCAGATCGTATTGTGGTGATGCGTAAAGGCACGATCATTGAAGAAGGCAATCATCAAGGTCTGCTCGACCAGAATGGTCATTACGCCGAGTTATACAATACTTATTTCCGGCATCAAAGCCTTGCGTACGTAGAGCAGGTGAAAGAAATGGTTGCCAGATAATCTTCAGGTTTGCGTTACAAAAAACTCCCGATGAAATTCATCGGGAGTTTTTTGGTTTTATAAAATGGAACGGTCTGGCGGTTCGAGCAGTTGCGCCAGTTTCTTCGCACCTTCATCATCGGTGATGGCAAGCACCTCATCGAATTCTTCGAGGGTGGCGCCGCCGCGCGGCAGGGTGACCTGTCCCTTGCGGATGATGGCGGCAATGACGCACTGATCGGGCAGTCCCAGGTCTTTGATCGGCACGCCGATGGCTTTCGCGCCCGTGGGCACTTTCTCCTCCACCAGCGAGTAGCGCCCGCGGCGGATCTTGAGCAGGGTCATCATGTCGCCCAGCGACATTTCCTCCTGAATGAGATGCGCGATGACATCCGCCTGGTTAATGGTTTCATCTACATGGAAGTTTTTGTCGAACAACCAGGCATTGCGCGGGTTATTGATGCGCCCAATGGTGCGGCGAACATTGAACATGGTGCGAGCCATGTAACAAATGACAAGGTTATCGGCATCCTCGTTGGTGCAGGCAACAAACACATTGGCTTTATCCAACCCGGCCTGCTTGAGAACGGTCGGGTCGGTGGCGCGTCCTTCATAAATCACCTCGGTAGGCAGTTCGTGATGAAGGCGCGCCAGCAACTCCTTGCGGTGTTCTACCAGACGGACTTGATAATTCTGTTGAATGAGTTGTGTAGCCAGTTGAGCGCCGGTGCGCCCGCCACCCGCAATAAATACAAGCATGTTGTTATGCCTCCTTGCTTTCCTGAAGTTTTGCGCGCAAAGCGCGCACACCTTCAAGGGTTGCGCTGACGGTTAATACATCGCCTCTTTGCAAGACCGCGCCGGGGTTGGGCAATTCGGCGCGCCCGGCGCGGGTAAGCGCCGAGCAGACGATCTCGCTGCAGCCTTCGAGTAGGTTGGAAATGGTCATTCCATCCCATTGTTGAGAAATGTACATTTCGTACATTTCCACTTCACCATTGCCCGCCGAGAACACAGCGCGGAAGGATGGGTCGATCATCAATTCCTGCACGCGTTCCGCGCCCCATGCGGTGGAACTGACGATCTGTAAGCCGAAGGCCTCCAACATTCCGCGCATAGCAGGGTCATAATTACGCACAATGACCTGTCTTAGTCGCGGGTAATGTACGCGAATGGTATGTCCGATCACGGCGTTCATGGTGTCAGTGTTGGTCACCACCGCGACACCGTCGGCTTTGTCCATGGCGGCGCGAGACAAGGTGTCGGCGGAGAGAGAGTCGCCTTCAACCGTGCGCCCCCGAAAGTCTGGGTGGAGGCGGTTGAAGGCTTGCCGGTTCGAATCCACCACCACGACTTGATGTCCATTTTTGAAGAGGCGGTAGGAAAGTTCCGCCCCAAATCTTCCACAGCCGATGACTATGAAATTCATACGTATGACTCCTTAATGATCGCTTTCGGTTTCATGCACATGGTATGGGACATTGGTGATGACAATGCCGTGCTGGGTCTTGAGTTGACTGCGCAAAATATTGGCAGTGTTGGTGTGCAATGCGGTCGTGAGGCGGTTGTCAGAAACGAATTCCGGCACAACGACGGTGATGGTCTCGCCGGGTTGTCGTTTCTCTGCAAGGTCGGCAATATATTCGAGCAGCGGCTCAATTAACAGACGATAGGGGGAATCGAGCATTACCAAGCGGACTCCTTCGCCCCAGGTTTCCCATTTTTTGCGTGTTTTCTCCGCATCCGCCGGTTCGATGACGATATGCACGGCGGTGACGTCATCGGAAAGCATACGGGCGTAACGCAGCGCGGCCAGTGTGCCCTGATGCACGCCGCTGACCGGCATGATGACCCGGTGGCGAATGGTATGCGGCGGAACGATGCCGAAGTTATCGAGAGATAAATTCTTGGCAAGGTTGCGGTAATGGATGTGAATCATCCAAAGTAAACTGACCAATGCGGGGATCAAGATCAGCACGACATAGGCGCCATCTTGAAATTTGGTGACGGCAAAGATCAGCATGACAATTGCCGTGCATATCGCGCCAAACCCATTTGTGATCATCTTAAGCCGCCACAACGGGTCGTAGGTTAATTTGGAAACACGGGTATTGGTATGTCCCACATCGTCTTTCTGTCCGCGAAGTTTTCCGCTCTTCCACCAGCGCAGTGCCATGCCCGATTGCGCCAGCGTAAAGGAGAGGAAAACGCCAATGGCATACAAAGGAATCAAACGGGTGACGCTTGCCTGAAACAAGACGATTAAAGCGGAAGATAAAACCGCCAGCGCCGCTATGCCGCGCGAATAGACAAGCCGGCTGCCGCGATACGCCAACTGGCGCGGCAGGAAGCCGTCCATAGCCATCAACGCGCTCAGGCGCGGGAAGCCGGCATAAGCCGTGTTGCCAGCCAAAAGCAGGATGATGGTGGTTGCCAGAATAATGGCAAAGTAAAGGATGCCCTGCCCTCCAAAAACTGTGCGCCCAATTTGCGAAATGACAGTTTCGATTTCTGAAGGAACGGCATGAATCTGGCTGGCCAGAAAGGAAATTCCCACAAACAGGGTTGCCAGAATGAACGCCATCCAGATCAGGGTGGTGGCGGCATTTTTACTGCGCGGTTCCTTGAAGGCGGTTGTGCCGTTGGAGATGGCTTCAATACCAGTCAATGCCGCAGTTCCGCTGGAAAAAGCATGTAAGATTAAGAATGGCAACCCAAACGCGGTGATGCCATGCGCCAGAAGTTCAGGCGGGTTTGTCACCATGCCCAGATCGCCTGTAAAGTATTTGAACATGCCAACCGCGATCATTACGATCATAATGACAATAAAAGACATGCTTGGCACTGCGATGGCGGCGCCCGATTCGCGCACTCCGCGCAAATTAATCAACATGAGAAGGAAAACAGCCGCCACCGCCATCGGCGCTCGATATTCATACAGGTCGGGGTATGCCGAAACGATTTGGGCAATGCCCGATGACACAGACACGGACACGGTCAAAATATAATCTGCCAGGAGCGATGAAGCGGCGATCAGCCCCGCCAGTTCGCCGAGATTATCGCGGGCGACCACATACGCGCCGCCCCCATCCGGGTACGCATGAATGACCTGCACATAAGACAGCGACACAATGGCAAGCAGTACAACGATTGCCATGGAGATCGGGAAGACATACCCGAACGTCATTGTGCCGGCGGCCGCCAGAACCACCATGATCTCTTGTGTGGCATACGCATTCGAGGAGAGGGCATCGGACGCGAAAACGGCCAACCCAACTGTTTTACCAATGGTTTCATGAGACGCATCGGCTGTGGATAATGGACGCCCGATTAACCAAGAGCGCCAATTACACTTCGGAGTATGTTGGGTCTTTCTTTCAATAATGGGGGGTTGATTGTTGGTTTCTGAATTGATCATATAAACTGTACTTTACGAGCGCAAACTATACTCTTCCCAGGGAAGAACAAGCAGGGATTATAGTCCCATTTTAGTCCCATTTTGATTTTTGGACACAATCATCAAAACCAGAAAAAGAGATGGGCAATCCCGGTCCCTGAAACGGGGCGCCAAGTCGCGCTTGTGACCCCTCTACCATGCAACCAAGCGCGGGTGCAGCGGGGTTTATTTTACGCTTTTGGCTGCACGAGCGGAATCTGTAAATAGAAGGTACTACCTTTGCCAACCATGCTCTGCACCCAAATGCGCCCGTGATGGCTCTCAACAATGGATTGGACGATAGCCAATCCCAAGCCAGAGCCGGGTTGGGCGCGGGCTTCCCGCTGTTTGCCGCGATAGAACTTCTCGAACAGATGCGGAATATCCTCCGGCGGAATGCCAATCCCCGAGTCTTCAATGGCGAAGATCAGATAGTCGGGCTGTGAAATCGCGCGAATCGTCACCCTGCCGTTCGGCGGAGTGTACTTAATGGCGTTTTCCACCAGGTTATACACCGCCTGATGTAACAGCGCCTGGTCGGCTTCCACCACATGCGGCATGTCTTTTGGCAGTTCGGCGCTGAGTTGAACATTCTTTTGCAAAGCCTGCAGCTGCAAAGCGCCTGTCACGCGTTCAATGATATCCAAGACCGGCACATTTTCCACTTGCAAACCAACGCCGATCTCGATGCGCCCGAGATCGAGCAGGTTGTTAACAAGGCGCGACATATTTTCCACACCGGTGATGATTTTCTTAACATATCCCTGCTGCTGTTCGTTCAACTCGCCCATGGTGTCGAGCATGGTGGCGTAGCCGCGCATCAATGTCAATGGCGAGCGCAGGTCATGGCTGACCGTCGCTACAAACTCCGATTTCATTGTATCCAGTTCCTTGAAGTGCGTCACATCCCGCATGATGCACACGCGCCCGATCTGGCGTCCCTCCACCATGACAGGCGAGGCCGTGGCAATATAGGTACGGTTATCTGCCAGCAGGATCTCGGTGGATTGTTTCTCCGATGTGGTGCTTTGCAGTAATGCCAGCAGGGGTTTCAACTTGATGACCTTCTCGGTCTCCATGCCGCTGCGGGTGTCATCCGCGTCCTGCCCCAGCGCAGACGTCGCCGCATGGTTGGCCAGCAGCAAGCGGTTGCGATGATCCGTCACAATGACTGGGTCTGGCGAAGAACTGATAATCGCCTCCAGCTGACGCCGGGAGGTTTCCACAGTCAGATAAAGATTTGCATTTGCCACAGCCAGAGCCGCCTGGCCTGCCAGCGTAGTCACAAAACGGACATCGGAGTCGGAAAACTTGCGCGGTTGTTCGTAGCCTGCCCAGACCACACCGTAATAGCGGTCTTCATGGCGCAGCGCCACAGCCAGCAGCGCCAAAGGGTTCGTCTTCGTTGTATCAAGCAGGAACTCGCGTGAACGAGTCAGGTTGGGGATGACGATCTTCTCCAGCGTTTGCGCAAGGTGCAAAATATGATCGTCGAGATGGGCATACGCATCCTGCAGCGGTCCAAGCGCAAAACGGGAGGATAACTCTGCATAAGTTTCAGGAAGCACGCTCGGAGATAAAACCACCCGCACCGAGTTTGCCCCGGTGGACAAGATCGCCTCCAACACCGGTTTGACCGTATCGCGCATCTCCAGGCTGGATGCCACACCCTGACTGACCTGCAGCAAGCGATTGATCTCTTCCAAACGGGCCTGCAAGCCCACACGCATCTGCTCAAAAGCGCGCCGTAATTGCGCTACTTCATCTTCGCCGGTTACTTGCAATGGATGATCGAGGTTGCCTTGCGCGATTCGATTCGCCTCCGTGGCCAGCCCTTGCAGAGAGCCCGTCACCACACGCAAGCCCACCCGCAGGATGATCAATGCCGCTGCCGCGAGGACGATAATCATCAATGCCAGCGGCGCGGCAATGTTCAGCGCCAACTGCTGAGCCCGCTGCGCAGGGACAGTCAACACCACTGCCCATGGGCGTCCCACCACCGGATGGTAATAGACCAACTGACGCGTGCCATCCGGCGCAGTATCATCATAAAAGAACGGCGTGGAACCCAGTTGTCCTTCGTACATCGTCAACGCGCGGGTTTTATCAGAATGATAGACTATGCGGTTTGTATCATCCACCAGCATGCCCTGCCCATCCAGGGAACGCATGTTGTCGAGGCTTTTGACAAGCGGCAGAGTCAGCGGGTTTGCCTCCAGAGTCGTTCGCCCAATCAACACCCGCTGAACCAAATCACCCTCACGGACAACCGCAAGAAATGAAATCCGCGAAGACCCCGCCTCGGAGATTGGCGGAATGGAATAGACTTGATTTAATACCCCTTGCTGCGCCAGTACAATACCGAAATCCTCATCAGGATACAAAACAAAACTGGCGCGAGTATCTTCCGGATAGATCGCAAGCACATTTTTCGTGGCGGCGTCCAGGACGACAAACTGATCGAAGTATGGCACAGACTTGATCCGCGCCGCAAGAAGCGAGGTCAACTCTGCTCCATTGGCATCCACCATGTTCGGCTCCGCTGCCAGTTGCGTCGCCAGATTCTGACCCGTTTCCAGAAAGAAGGGCACACTTTGCGCCGCCGCCTCGCCCGTACTCGACAACCGGTCTTCCAACAAGACACGAGCAGACTGCCCCGCCACCACCCAGCCGCCAATCAGCAGGGTTACAAGCAGGAGCAGAATAAACGAGCCCACCGCAAAAATAAAACGCGATTCAAGACTCTTTTCACCGGGAGAAGGCTGCAATGGAAGCTTACTGCCCCAACTCGCCGAGAACGCCATCGAAACAATCTGCGCTGCCAACCCGCCGACCAACATCTCGCCGCCAAAGGCAAGCGTTACCACCAGCGCGTTACTGATGGCAAAATCAAGCCGGCCGGTGGCGGGAATTTCGGCGCCCCATTGCGTAAAAAGCGCGCTGACCCCATAGAACAAGGTGTGAATGGGAACCAGCAACAATGCCCCCACCAGCGGCTGACGCAGCCAGTGATATGCCGTTGTACGATATCGCTGACGAGCGTTCCTGGAAAACCAGGCGCCTAAACATGCAAATTCCAGAATCGGGAAAAGCGAATACAAATCCCATATACCGCGCACCAGACCCGCAAACGCTCCCAGAATCGCTGCGGGGATTGGTCCTAGAATGCCGCCAGCCAGCAGCCACGGTATGGCAGAAAACACCATCAGCGCAGAGCCAGGCGCATCGGCGGGCAGCCCGGGCAAAGGTCGAATCGAAGCGGAGGTCAAGCGCAATCCAACAAACAAATTCAAAAGCGGCACAAGGACAAGCAAAATCAAAAAAATCCCCCAACGCGAACCCCAGGGCGTTTGCCCTTTGCGGATGCGCGCAAGATACATCATCAACGCGATTAACAACGACACCCATACAAACCAGCCGGCATCTGTGGGCGGAGCCGGGAACGGAATACCTGCGAGGAGTGTCGCGATGAAATCCATTTTTTGAATTATAGCCTCAAAAAATCGGCTGTGTTTAAGAGGATGCTTGCATTTTTGGAATGATCCCCGCGATAATACCCCGCTTGGGGCGGCTCTTTCCGCGCTGATGGAACGCCTCTCACCCGGCCGGGGCTTGTTCCGTCTCCCTGAATGTTTCGACCCTGAAGGCTACGGAGCGCACATGGCCAGCACGCGCTCATAGACCTGATTTTCGCTGAGTTCATCCGTATTGATGAAGATGGCGTCGTCGGCAGGTTTAAGCGGCGCCACTGCACGGGTGGAGTCCAGCCGGTCGCGCTCGATCATGGTATTGAAGATTTCTTCGTAATCCGCCTTTTCGCCGCGTTCGATGATTTCGTCATAGCGGCGGCGGGCGCGTTCTTCGGCGCTGGCATCCATGTACACTTTCAAGTCGGCTTCCGGCAGCACGACGGTGCCAATATCTCTGCCGACCATCACGACCCTGCCGCGCAGCCCGATACGGCGCTGCTTCTCAGAGAGCGCTTTGCGGACGCCCGCATACGCAGAAACCAATGAGACATTCGCATCCACATCGCCGGAACGGACCTCCCAGGTAACATCTTTTTCGCCAATGATCACATCAAAGGCGCGCCCATCTGCTTGCGTGGGCGGGCGCACATCGATCTGGGCAGACTGCGCCATTTGCGTGATGGCTTCTTCATCACGCAGGTTCATATCGCGGTTCAGGGCAATCCATGTCACAGCGCGATACATGATGCCGGTGTCGAAAAAAAGATAGCCGAGCGCGTTGGCAAGCCTGCGCCCCACAGTGGATTTCCCCGAGGCGGCGGGGCCGTCGAGCGCGATGATAGAGGGTGGAGTTTTTGTCATAGCGCCCCCATTTTACAGCATTATCCGCTTTGCGATAAAAAAGAAGGCTGCGGTTTTCGTTACAGCCTTCATTAGCATGTGGGTTTTCAATGATCAAGGAATAGATCGCTTTTTGCCCAAAGGATTATGATCTCTTGCGTCTGCGGGATTTCGCGCAGGGTTGCCCAGCGGAACCAAATGCCTGTGTCGCTGACATTCCATGAGGGGGTTTGCCGCCAGATGAAGTCTTGTCCGCGATAGAGAGAGATGATTTGAGGGTCCATTTCATAGGGGGTAATGACAAAATCAGGCATCCTGGTCGGATCGAAAGAAGCAACGACTTGAACAGGGTTTTCACGCAGCGCCCATTCCAGGGCTGGCGAGTCAACCCCGAGGATGGCAACAGAGGCGGAGTGGTCGTTCCCGCGCCCAAACTCAGAGACCTGGCTGACTGTATTGCGTATCAAATCTGCTTGTATAGGGAGATTGGGAAGCCACCACATTTCGGGGAAGTTGAGCCCGCGAATGCCAGTTGAGCCAAATAAGCCGCCCAATGTCAACATGCCCAAGCCAAGCGCCAAGCCCCATATTCCTCCCAGTTGGGCAATGCGGATGGACCATCCCGCCGCCACGAGGACAAGGCTGGCAATCAACAAAGCCACCGAACCGACCAACAATCCGGCGCGCAGGTTGTATTCGGGTGTGCCCGGAGGCAGCCAGCCAAGCCCTGAAAGCCCAAGCCAGGCAAAGACCCAAATGAAAACGGTTAATAACATGACCCCTGCAACTTCGCGGCGTTCATTGGGGAAGATGGTGAAGTGACGCACCAATTCAAGCGCTGCCAGCGCATTGAGCGGCAGGAGCGCCCAAGCCAGATCTTCCATTTGGCGGGCAGGTAAAAAGGCACTTAATAGAAAGGTGACAAAAAACCAGATGCTGAGGTAAATAACCCTTCGGCCGCCGCCCAGCCCGCCTCGGACGAGGGCAATAAAAGCAAGGAAAAGCGCCAGAGGTTGATAGACCAATGGAGAAATCAACAAGATTCCCAGCGAAACGGTGGGGGAGGCTGTCCATTTTTCAATGAAAGCAGGCAGGGAGGCAAATGCGGCGCCCAGCCCAGCCGGAGCCATGAAGAAAAGCGTGCCTGCCATGATAAAAGCAAGGATGAATGTGGAAAGTGGAAAGCGTTGAATGGCGAGAGAAAAGGCGGAAGGTTGACGGCTTGGCGTTTCGCCTTCCTGGTCGTTTGTTTCTTTTTTCTGAAATTGAAAGAGCTGCGTAATGGCAAAGGTGATGCCGGTTGCCAATAAGCCAAACCACAGGGACGGTCCGCTGAGGAGCGCGAAAGCAGCCGTGACCATGGCCCAGTGGAGCTTGTCTTTGTTGATGAAGCCCGCTGTGAAGGCGAGGAATGTAATGGCGAAGATCGGGCTGGCGGCCTGACGAGAGATGGCAGTCAGGCCCGGGTCGAGCGCAATGAAAAAGGCGAGCAACAGGCTTGGGCGGGGTTTGAGGCGATTCTCAAAGAGGAGAGGCGCTAAAACGAAGAAGCTGCCGACGAGGGCGGGGGTGAATCGGGCGAGGAAATTTGTCCCGCCGCCATATATTAAAAAAACAATGGAAGTCGAGAGAATATAGAAAGGATGCGGGGCGAAGGAGGTGGGCTGTCCTTGTGAAAGGCGCAAGGCCTGCAGGGCGGGCGCGGCTTCAGCATCGGTAAGAGGCATACTGCCAAGAGCGATGAGGCGCACAACCAGAGCGATGAAAAATGCCAGCGCGTACAGCCAGCCTTCGTGTTTGAAATGGCGATGAGTCATGGGCGTTATTGTAACCGGTTTGAGCGCAGGGCAAGGGGGCGCTCAAGCGGTTTTAATTTATTGCTGATTTTATACAATGCTGTAACGGTTATAATTTGCCGTGTGGAAACAACAAACATAAACCGACTTCCCCGCGCAATTGTTCTGCTTATCCTGCTGGCTGCGCTGGCAATGTTAACCGCCAGCCTGCTGCCGGTCAGTTTCCTCTCTTTTTTATGGGACCGGCTCAATGTGTTTGCAACTGTCTTTCTCGGCATTTTTATGGAAGCTGTGCCTTATCTTCTGCTGGGAACTTTTGCCTCAGGACTGGTGGAGGTTTTTGTGGACCGTGAACAAATGAGCCGCTGGGTTTCACGACGACCCGCTGCTGCAACAATCAGCGGCGCATTCATGGGCATGGTCTTTCCAGTGTGCGAATGCGGCGTGGTGCCGCTCACGCGCAGGTTGTTCAAAAAAGGGCTGCCGCTTTCAGCGGGTATTTCGTTTTTGCTGGCCGCGCCGGTCTTAAATCCAATTGTGGTATTGAGCACTGCATCCGCTTTTGGATGGGGCGAGATGCTGTTCTGGCGCTTCGCCATCAGTTTAGGGATCGCCGTCGTGGTCGGTTTGATTTTTTCATTTCAAAAAGATACGGTTCAAGTTTTGCGTCCCACCCTTGCAGGGGAAGATCACCAGCACGTCCACGCCGAACCGAATGACCCGGCAATGGAAAAGGTCCGCAAGGCCCTGCTGATTACCGTGGACGAGTTTTTCGATATGGGGCGCTATCTGATCCTCGGCGCAATGCTGGCAGCAGGGTTGCAAACCTTCATTGCGCAATCTTCCCTGCTTGCCATCGGAAACGGACCGGTTCTTTCGGTCTTGATCATGCTGCTGCTGGCCATTTTGCTTTCCATTTGTTCGACGGTGGATTCATTCGTGGCGTTGGGCTTTACCGGCGCCTTCAGTTTTGGGGCAATCCTTTCGTTCCTGGTCTTCGGGCCCATGGTAGATATCAAGAGCGTCATGATGTATCTGCAGGTGTTTAAGCGCCGGGCTGTGTTTTATATTGTTGTCCTTCCGTTCATGATGAGTCTGTTGGCTGGGTTGATATTTAATTATTTTGTAAAGTGAAGTTGGAGAATTATGCCGCAACGAATGTTCCGCTCGTTTCAAGGATTGCTGCTGGCTGGGTTGAGCCTGTTGTTTGTGTTCAAAGCCGTCAACGGACAGTTGACCTGGTATATCAACAGCCGCTTCATACCGTTGACCATTTTGGGGATGGTCTTCCTCGCCGTTCTGGCGCAAGCGGTCTTTAGCGAGATCCGCCGTTCGCGCAAACATGAGCAGGACCATCCCGAACATTATCACGAGCATGGCCATGCGCCGTCGGCAACAAGTCTTTGGGTTATGTTAATCCCGCTGGCAATCGGCATAGCGATTCCGGCCCGCCCGCTGGACTCATCGGCTTTTGATAGCAAGGGCTTCAACACCAGCGCGCCATTGGTCAGTTCGGATATATCGGCGCAGATTTTTGAAACCGAATCCGAAGAGCGGAATATTTTGGATTGGCTCAAACTTTTCAACTACGAGGAAGATGTGATCCAATTTGTCGGGCAGAAGGCGTCTGTGGTTGGCTTTGTGTACTTCGACGCAACGCTGGACAAGGATCAGTTTTATGTAAGCCGTTTCGTCATCTCCTGCTGCGCCGCCGATGGGTTCGCCATTGCCATGCCAGTACAATGGTCTCAGGCTGACGCGCTGCAACAAGATGCCTGGGTGGCAGTTAAAGGGAAGATTGAAGCGATCACATTGAACGGAAGCCGTGTTCCGCTGATCGTTGCTGAATCCGTCGAAGCGGTAGAAACCCCAGATCAGCCTTATCTCTTCCCATGACCTCTTCAAAAAAGAAAAACAAGACAGCAACTTCCAATACAGGCGGGTTTTCTGCCCGTTTGAATGCGGTCACGTTCGACGCGGCTGCATCGGGCGCGCTGGCGCTTTTGACGCTTTTGATAAGCGCGACCATTTTCCTGGGAGAAGGCGCAGGCGTACAAGTCCGCGTGAGTTTGCCACAGGATGGCAAGGTGGGGCCCTTCGAAACCATCGTATTCACGTTCTCAGAAGCCTTCGATCCAGAGATCGCGTCTGACTTGATCTCCTTCGAGCCTGTGCATGAAGGCTATCTGGAATGGGTGGATACCTACACCCTGCGCTTTGTGCCGATCCAGCCGTTCGAGCGCGGCGTCACTTACACGTTGAAAATCCGCAAAGGTGAGATCAGCGCAAACGGGCGCGAGGTTAAAACGGAACAAACGCGGCAATTCACTCCGCGCGAACCCAGAATTGCCTATCTCGTTTCAGAAAACAACAAAAGCATGATCTGGTCAAGAGACTTAAATGGCGGCGAGCCAAGGGAGATCACTGAGGAGACGGTCAAAGTGATATCCTTCGATGCCGCTCAAAACGGCGAGTTCATTATCTTTACATCGGTGAACGAAAAAGGCGGCATTGACCTGTGGCGCGTTGGGCGTGAAGGCGGGAACGCCGCCAAATTGCTTGATTGCGGTTTTGACCGCTGCACCACCCCAGCCATTGCGCCGAACAACCAGTTCATCGCCTATTCGCGCGAAGCGGCGGGCCCCACCCCAGACCTGCCCTTTGGGTCCCCGCGCATCTGGGTCTTGAATCTCGAAAACGGCTCAAACGCCCCTGTCTATGAAAATGAGCAGATTTTAGGATACAACCCCTCCTGGTCGCCAGACTCGAACAAACTCGCTTCTTTCGACGGGTTGTCCGATTTTTACACCATGATCGACTTCACCTCTGGGGAGCAATTCCTCTTCTCCTCCACCACCGGCGGTCCGGTGACGTGGTCGCCCGACTCGACGAAATTTCTCTACACCACCTTCGAGCAAACCGAAAATGGCGCGCGCACACGCGTTAAACTTGCCGATCTCAGCATTAACGAGACGCTTACCTACATAGGAGAAAAGGATGCCTACGATTATTCGTATTACTCCATTGCCTGGTCATCACGCCAAGATCGGGCCGTGCTCAGCCTGCGCACCAACGATGACCAAATCACCCAAGCGCTGTGGGTCTTTGACCCTGCGCTTCTGGATGGCATCATCATTGCTGGAGACCCACAATATTCCTATAATTCCCCGCAATGGGACCCATGGGGCGGCGCGTTGGTGTTTCAACAATTCAAATTAGGCGGACAATATAAGCCAGAGATCGGTCTCTGGCTGGCAGAGACGTATCAAACCTCCGTTCTCGGCGAAGGGATTCTTCCACAATGGCTGCCCTAAGAGAGTGTTTTATCAATAACAAACTCACCACAGGCAAAAACAACTAAACTACTACCGCCTAAAGGCGGTAGGTTTGGCAAGCGACTGAAAGTCGCCTAAAGTTCTCCCACGCGAAAATCTTCGTTATCACCAAGCGGTCTCTCTGATTGTGACTCGATG
>JACAEP010000199.1 GCA_013388795.1 Chloroflexota bacterium
GTCCTATCCCTGCCCATGTACCCTGAGTTGACCGAGGACGAGGTGCGGCGGGTGGCAGATGCTTGCCTGAAGTTTTCCTGATCTGATAGGATTTGCGCGGAACTATTAGGAAGCTGGGGGTAAAGAACAGTAGCAGTCGTAGTGATGCCCAAAATCGTGACAAAAGCAACTATGAGTTTTTGACTGGCTGTGGAATAATTTAGCATATCAAATTTCCGGAGGCAAAATGGCTAAGTTCACACGTGAAGATGCTCTTGAGTACCATCGTTTGAAAGGCAAGCCCGGCAAGGTGGCAATTGTGCCAACCAAGCCCATGGACACCCAGCGCGCCCTGAGTTTGGCGTATTCGCCCGGCGTGGCGGAGCCGGTGCTGGAGATCGAGAAGAACCCCGAGGCCGCCTACGAGTACACCTCGAAGGGGAATTTGGTGGCGGTCGTTTCCAACGGTACGGCGATTTTGGGTCTGGGCAACCGTGGCGCGCTGGCGAGCAAGCCCGTGATGGAAGGCAAGGGTGTGCTGTTCAAGAAGTTTGCCGATATTGACGTTTTTGACATTGAGTTGAACTCGCATGACCCGGATGAGATTATCAAGGTCGTTGCGGCTATTTCCCCGACCTTTGGCGGGATCAACCTCGAAGACATCAAAGCCCCCGAATGTTTTTACATCGAAGAGACCTTGAAGGGCATGTTGGACATTCCGGTCTTCCACGATGACCAGCATGGTACAGCAATTATTTCTTCTGCAGGGCTGGCGAATGCGTTGGAAATTGTGGGTAAGAAACATGAAGAGATTCGGATCGTCATCTCCGGCGCGGGCGCGTCGGCGATCTCATGCGCGGAGTTGGCGATCTCCTGGGGTGTGAAACGCGAAAATATCATGCTGGTGGATACCAAGGGCGTTGTGTACAAGGGGCGCAAGGAGGGCATGAACAAGTATAAGGAGATGCTGGCAGTGGAGGACAAAGGTCACCGCACGCTGGCAGACGCTGTAAAAGGCGCAGATGTGTTCTATGGCTTGTCGGTGGCGAATGTGCTTTCGCCGGAGATGGTCAAGAGCATGGCCGCTGACCCGATCATCTTTGCGATGGCAAACCCCGACCCGGAGATACGCCCCGAGCTGGCACGCGAAGCCCGCAAGGATGTCATCATCGCCACCGGGCGTTCGGATTATGTCAACCAGGTCAATAACGTGCTGGGTTTCCCGTTCATCTTCCGCGGGGCGTTGGATGTGCGCGCGAAGGGAATCAACGAAGAGATGAAGTTCGCTGCGTCTAAGGCGCTGGCAGCGTTGGCAAAGGAAGACGTGCCCGATTCAGTCATCCGCGCGTATGGCGGCGAGCCGATCAAGTTTGGGCGCGAGTACATCATTCCCAAGCCGCTCGATCCACGTGTGTTGTTGTGGGAAGCGCCCGCTGTGGCAGAGATGGGCATGAAGACCGGCATGGCGCGCAAGACCATTGACATTGACGAATACAAGAAGCAGTTGGCGTATCGTCAGGGCAAGGGTGAGCGGATTCGCTACTTCTTCCAGAACAAGGCGCGCACCTCCGGTGGAAAGAAGCGTGTGGTGTTTGCGGAAGGCGAAGAGCAGAAGATCATCCGCGCGGCGTATCAGATTCAGGAGGAAGGCATTGCCACACCGATCCTGATCGGGAACAAGGCGGTGATCGAGCGGGAACTTAAGACATTGAGTTTCGATTACAAACCCGAAATTGTGGACCCGGATACTTACTTCAAACTTGAAGCGTATTCAAAGGCGTATTATGAACTGCGCCAGCGCAAAGGCATGACCGCCAGCGATGCGCTTAAGAAAGTGCGCGATGTGAACGTGCTTGGCGCGATGATGGTGAAGATGGGCGATGCTGATGCCTTCGTCTCCGGTTTGACCTATGATTATCCCGAAGTCATCCGCCCGGCGTTGCAGGTACATCACACCGCAAAAGGGGTGGCACGCGCGGCGGGCGTGTACATTATGATTGTGGATGACAAGGTCTTCCTGTTTACCGATGCGACTGTGAACATTGACCCGACGGCGGAAGACCTGGCGGAGATCGCCATTCTCGCCGCCGATTTTGCCAAGAAGATCGAACTCAACCCGCACGTGGCGTTCCTTTCGTTCTCGAACTTTGGCTCGACCCCACACCCGCTTTCGAACAAGGTTGCCAAGGCGGTGGGATTGGTCAAGAGCCGCCACCCCGACCTGCACGTGGACGGTGAAATGCAAGCCGATACCGCGGTGGTGCCTGAATTACTGGCAGAACGTTATCCATTCAGCGCGGTAAAAGATGCCAATGTATTGGTCTTCCCGTCGCTTGAGTCGGCGAATATCGCTTACAAATTATTGGCGCGGCTGGGCAATGCCAAGGCGATTGGTCCCATTCTGCTGGGCGTCGGCGCTCCGGTGCATGTCTTGCAGACCGGCGATGACGTGAATGCGATTGTGCAGATTGCTTCTGTCGCTGTGATGGATGCGATGGGGCGGTAGCCAGAAGTAAATAGTAAATAGTGAATAGTGAATAGTAAGCAGGAGACCCTGAAGGTGTGAGCCTTTGGGGTCTTTGTTAAACACAAGATACACAAAGGGCTTTAAAGGTTTTCCTTCGTGACCTTTGTGTCCTTCGTGGTGAATCCCTGTTGGCTTATCCGCGTTAGGGGGTAAAATTTGAAAAACATCCGAACCAGCGAGGCGAGACATGGATATTCCACAATTGGCCGCAGAGACCGCAAAAATTCTGGCTCCTCTTCTGCCGTTCTTGATTCAAGGCGCACAGGATGCGGCGCGCGCCGCCTTCGAACGCGCGGGAGAGAAATCTTTTGATGCCGTATGGAAGAAGGGCGAGGCATTGTGGGATAAATTGAAAGGCAGGGTGGATACCGAACAGGATGCGGTGAAACGCGCCCTGCAAAAGCCGGAAGAGAAGCGCGTGATTCAGCACTTGCAAAGCAGCCTTGAGTTCCAGTTGGAGGATGTTTTTAATGAAGATGCAGGGCTGAGGGATTCGGTGAACCTGATTATCGGCGGAGATGTGACCAGCTCCGTTATTCTCAATAACAGTAATCAAAATCAGGTGGCATCCAACAATACCGGACCGGTGACACAAACGACCTATGTTTACAACAACCCGCCGCCCGCAGAATCGGACAAGGCGCAAAAAGCATTTCGCGCCTACCTCGATAACCTGCGAAAGTTCTGCAATATTCTGCCTTTGGCAACATTGAGCGATGACCAGGAGGTCATGGCTGAAATCACGCTCGACAAGGTGTATATTGACCTTGATACCGAATCGTTCAGGGAGGAGCCGGAAAACGCCAAGCCAAAAAAGGCGCAAAGCGAGATGGAACGATTATTGGAGACTGAGGAAAAAAGACAGTCCATCCGGGTGATGGAAGCCGCGGCGGAGACCAAACGGCTGGTCTTGCTGGGAAATGCCGGTTCGGGCAAAAGTACATTTGTCAAGTTTCTGGCTGCCCTGCAAGCCGCCGCCCTGTTGGAAGGGAAATCACTCGAAGGTTTTTCTTCGGGTTTGATTCCCGTCTATCTTGAATTGCGCAAGATCAGCCCGCGTCTTGGCGGACTGCATCTGGATAACCTTTCCATAGCGGAGAAGGCGCAGATTTTGTCCGATGCCGTCCTGGAACAGATACGCGATGAAGCCCGCGAACGCAAGGCGGCGGATTTCCTGCCGATCCTGGAGGAGGCGTTTGGCAGGGGAAATATTCTTTTGGTATTGGACGGCTTGGATGAAGTGCCAAAGAAACTGCGCGAGCGCGTGCGCCAGGCTGTCAGCGCGGTGATTCAATTGCAGCGGCTCGACCGGATTGTCATCACCTCGCGCATCAATTCCTATTCAGAACAGCCCGCTTTTTCCGGCTTTACAGATTTTAAAATTGCGCCTCTCGACAGGGACAAAATCAAGAATTTCGCGCGCGCGTGGTACAACGAACAACAGACGATTGGCAAATTCAGCGAAGAACAGGCAAAGGAAAGGCAAAACGACCTTTCTCAAAGGGCTGTTCAACGGGATTTGCTCGAAATGTCCTCCAACCCGATGATGTTGACCAGCATTGCCATCATCCACACAAACGGCGCAAAACTCCCGGACCAGCGCGTGCGTTTATACAGCCGGCTTGTCAATCTCTTTGCCAGCAAATGGCAGGAGGAAAAACCCGGCAGTATCGCGCTCCCGGCGGAATTAGCCGGCTTTTTGAAAAACGAAACGCGCCTGCGTGAAGCGCTCGAACACCTCGCGTACGAAACCCATCGCGCCAATGAAGCGGGCGACTCGGACCTGACTGAAGAGCGGGCGCTGATTTTATTGAAAAGCGAAAAACATCTTGGCAGCGCGGCATTGGCTGGAGAGTTTCTCGATTACATCCAACAGCGTTCCGGCTTGTTTGCAAGCAAAGGCGGTGAGGATACCTACAGTTTTTCTCATCGCAGGATTCAGGAATACCTGGCGGGATGCTACCTCATCAATCAGGAAAATTGCAACGAACTGTATCGGGATAACGCCGCCAAAGGCAGCTTTTGGAGCGATCCATGCTTGATGGGGGCAGAGGAGATTATTTACAACCAAAGCAAGGCATGGAAAAATCTGCTGCTCCTGATCTACGATCTTTGCCCCAAACAACCTCCTCAAACTGAGGCGGAGGAACGCGCCTTGCTCTGGTCTGGGCAGATCGCGGTTGACTACGGCGCGGAAAAAATTCAACAAAAATCGGGGCAGGGAGCCGATTACCTCGAACGATTGCAGTCTCATACTCTTCACTTGTTGGAACGAAGTAAATTCCTCACCCCCCGCGAGCGGACCGAAGCCGCCGACACCCTCGCCCGTCTCGGCGACCCGCGCCCCGGCGTGACTTCGGATTACGTCTTCTGCAATATCCCCGCCGGGAAATTTATGCTGGGTGAAGACAAAAATACAATCGAGTACAACATTCCCAACAATTACTTTATGTCGCGCTACCCGGTGACCAATGCGCAGTTCGAGCAGTTTGTGAAAGCTGAGGGATACAAGCAGGAAGAATATTGGCAGGAAGCGAAAACGGCGGGATATTGGAACAAAGAAGGCTTCAAAGGGATGCTTGATAAAGAGTCTCGAAGCGCACCTGCAAATTATGGCGGGGCGTTTGTTCTTCCCAATCATCCAGTTGTTGGTGTTTCATGGTACGAAGCGCTTGCCTTCACACGCTGGGCAACAGAAAAGTGGCGGGCGGGGATTCTGCAATTGATGGGTTGGGACAAGGATGGAGAGCCTGCCCTGTTGAGTTTGGAAAGTGGAAAGTATGAAATCCGCCTGCCGACAGAAGCCGAATGGGAACGCGCCGCGCGGGGCGGGCATGAATTCCGCTACCCGTGGGGGAGCGATGAGGTCACGCCCGCCCATGCCAATTATGGCGATACGAATTTGAATACCACCAGCGCGGTGGGCGCTTTTCCGAAAGGGACGAATGATTACGGACTGCTCGATATGAGCGGCAACGTCTGGGAATGGTGCGCCACGGCATGGCAGGAGAATTACAGCGAATATCTGAAAAAGGAAAACAACGAACCCGAAGGTGACGTCGCGCGTGTTCTGCGTGGCGGGGCTTACAACCTTGAAGGCGCGAGTCTGCGTTGCGCGTCCCGCGACGGTTACCTTCCCAACCTCAGGGACGACGACCTCGGTTTTCGTTGTGTGGTGTGCGCGTCGTTCCCTATTTCTCCGTAATTTTGTTCTGGTTTCTGAATCCTGTGTTTCTGGTTTTCTGAATCCCTCCCGCCGTAGGCGGGAAATTTTAAAAAAAACAGACCCTAAAGGTTTCCAAAACCTTTAGGGTCTTTATTGAAAGGAGAATTAAA
>JACAEP010000224.1 GCA_013388795.1 Chloroflexota bacterium
CATCGAGTCACAATCAGAGAGACCGCTTGGTGATAACGAAGATTTTCGCGTGGGAGAACTTTAGGCGACTTTCAGTCGCTTGCCAAACCTACCGCCTTTAGGCGGTAGTAGTTTAGTTAACGACTCGCTTGGCTGTGGTATGCTTGCAGAAGTACACTTCTTTTTTTGGAGGAATCTGTGACCAAGCCATTGATCGGCATCACGACTTTTAACCGCAAAAACGATTACGGCAGACCCATGTCTGGCGTGCAGCATACCTACATTCGCGCTGTGGTTCAAGGCGGCGGGATTCCGATTTTGATCCCGGCAATTTTGGATGAAGAAGATCGCAACGATCTGTATGCTCTTGTGCAAGGGATTTTATTCACCGGCGGCGGCGATATTTCGATTAAGTATTTTGATGGTGAAGACCACCCGAAAATTTCAGAGGTGGATGATGCGCGCGATGTCACTGAAATCTCTCTGCTTAAGAAAACAGCGGCAGATGGCAAGCCTTTCCTTGCAGTCTGCCGGGGTGTTCAGGTCATGAATGTTGCTTTGGGCGGCACGCTTTACACTCATATCCCGGATCAGTTCCCCAATGCTTTGCGCCATGACAATCAGGAATTCACCGAGATCGTTCATCCGGTCAATATCACTGAAGACTCTCGCATGGCGGAAATATTTGGTGAAACCTTGTTGCGCGTGAATAGTCTGCATCATCAGGGATTGAAGGACGTCGCTTCATCCTTGCGGGTGGTTGGTCATGCTCCAGACGGCATGATCGAAGCCGTGGAATTGCCCGAACATCCTTATGCCATGGGCGTGCAATGGCATCCTGAATGGTTGACCGACCAGCCTGCAATGCGAAGATTGTTTAAGTCTTTTGTGGACGCCTCGAAGAAATAGCTCGTTGCGAAAAAGAATTACGTCATTATGATTCCGGCAAAGTATCCCATTGGCATCTTTGACTCTGGTGTGGGTGGTTTGTCTGTATTGCGGGAAATTCGCGCCGAGATGCCGTATGAAGATATCCTCTACTTCGGCGATCAAGGGCACGTCCCGTATGGGCCGCGCCCGATGAAACAGATTCAGGATTTTTCTGAAGCGATTTCGCGTTATTTGCTTTTACAACATGCCAAGATCATTGTGGTGGCATGTAACACGGCTTCAGCGGCTGCCTTAAGGTATTTGCGTAAAACCTTCCCGCATGTGCCGTTCGTGGGCATGGAACCAGCCGTTAAACCGGCGGCGGAAAAAACGCAGACGGGCAAGGTTGGTGTGTTGGCAACGCCCGCCACTTTCCAAGGGGCTTTATACGCTTCTGTTGTCGAACGGTTTGCGAACGGTGTCGAATTGTTTCAAAATACTTGTAACGGATTGGTGCAAGAGATCGAGCGGGGCAATTTGAACGGCGACGAGACGCGGCGTATTTTGAAAAACGCATTGCAGCCGATGTTGGCAGAGAACATCGACACCGTTGTGCTAGGATGCACCCACTATCCGTTTGTGATTCCGCTTATACAAGAAATTGTGGGTGATAACGTTCAGGTGATCAACCCCGCCCCGGCTGTGGCCCGGCAAGTCAAACGACTGGTGGAGGCGGGGCGGATGGCAAATGAGCAGGGTGGCGCAATTCGCATCATCACTTCGGGCGAGTCCGAGATGGTTAAATCCAGTTTGATGGTTTTATTGGGAATGGATGCCGAAGTCGAAACCGTCACATGGAAGACCGATCGCGAGATTGCGGCTTAAAGACGGCAGACGCCTTCTCAATCGGCGGCTTCGACGCCAAGGTCTTGCGCGCTGATTGGAATGGATTTCAGCGCGTCAAAACTGAGCTGCGATGGGTCGAGGTTGAGCGCTCTCGCCGCGCTCGTAAATAAGGCAAGATACCCCGTCTTGACGGACGCCTCCCATTTCAGTCCGAGCTGCCTTGCGGCGGCTCGTAACAGGCTGACATCTTCTCCTTCGATCTCGACAAAGTTGCCGTAGGGCATTTCATCGAGCATCACATGGACATTGTTTAATTCATACGTGGCGCGGAATTTTTCGTAGAATGCCACAGTCCGAAAGCCAAGCGCTTCAAGAAACTGTTTGGCAGAGTCGAAATCGCTTACGGTACATTCGATCTCCATGCGGCTTGTCACATCTTCGCTATTAACCTGATTTGGTCCCTTGAATGTGAAACGCGCCTCTGTGTCTTTTCGCAAGCGCAGGACTTTGAATTCGCTTTGCAGGTCGTTGTTTGCATTATCGAAACGTAAATTGATCTCATGCACGCGCCCTTGAATCAAATGCGCCTTCATTTCGCAAAGGCGCGTTTCGATTTGCTCCAAATTGTTTACAAAAAACTTGACTTCGGTTTCGTGTCCGTTCATGATTAGTGCAGGTTCAAAAGAATTTGTTTTTGTTCGACGCTCTCGCCTGCTTTGGCTTTGATGTGCGCCACCACGCCGTCGCGCGGAGCTTTCAGCTCGTTCTGCATTTTCATAGATTCAAGAATCACCAAGACCTGCCCCTTCTTGACCTCCTGCCCTTCGCTGACTGGAATGGCGACAACCAATCCTGGCATGGGCGCTTTGAGATGGAACTCGCCTCCTTCTGCCGCCCGGCTGCCGGCTGCCGCTTTCAGACGCTTTTCGCGTTCATCCTCGACCTTTACCTGAAATTGCCGCCCGCGTAAAAGGACTTGCCAGTCTTCGTCGCCGGGATAGACATAGGACTCAAAAGACTTCCCTTCCACGATCAGGGAATACACGGGTTGTCCGCTTACGGATTCAAAATTCACTTCCAGTAGGCGGTTGCCCACACGGATATGGCGCTCGTCTACGACCTCGATCTCAAATTCCTTGCCGTCAATGGTAGTCACATATTTCATGCAGTTGCCTCGGTCTAAAATCCAAAATTGCGCAGTGCAAATCAACGGTGCATTCGTTCCCAGCGCCCGACCCATTTCCAGTTGCTGGTGTCGCGTTCGTTGCTGCGGACAATCTGCGCGGAGCGTTCGGTTTCCTGATGCGCCACCAGTGTGGCGAGGATGGCTGCGATTTCTGCCTGCGCCGCTTCAATCTCAGAGGCGCCATCCATCGAGAAGCGTTCTTCCACGAAGCGGGTGTCGAACTGCCCGCCCATGAAGCGGTGCGAGTCCATCAGGGTTTGATGGAAGGGGATGTTGGTGCGCACGCCGACGATTCGATATTCTTCCAGCGCGCGCCGCATTCGTAAAATGGCTTGGGCGCGCGTTTCTCCCCAAACGATAAGCTTTGCAATCATTGGGTCGTAATAGGGTGTGATCTCAAAGCCGGGATATACGCTCGTATCCACACGCACGCCGGGTCCGGTTGGAATGATGCTTTGGGTAATGCGCCCGGTGGATGGGATGAAGTTGTTGAACGGGTCTTCTGCATTCACGCGGCATTCAATGGCGTGACCTTTGAATTTAACATCCTCCTGTTTGTAACTTAATTGTCTGCCACGCGCGATGCGAAGTTGCTCGGCAACAATGTCAATGCCGGTGACGAGTTCGGTTACAGGATGCTCAACCTGCAAACGGGTATTCATTTCAAGGAAGTAGAAATTGCGGTCTTTGTCCACCAAAAATTCGATGGTGCCTGCATTGACGTAATTGACAGCCTGCGCGGCTTTGACGGCAACGCTTCCCATCTTTTCGCGCAATTCATTGTCAAGGAAGGGCGAGGGCGCTTCTTCCACCAGTTTTTGGTGACGGCGTTGTATGGAACATTCACGTTCGCCAAGATGAATGGCATTGCCATGTTCATCTGCTATGATCTGAAATTCGATGTGACGCGCGCCTTCAATCATTTTTTCGAGATAGACATTTCCATCGCCGAAAGCAGCCTCTGCTTCGCGCCTCGCAGATGCAAGCAGGGTTGGCATTTCATCCAGGCTTCGGACCTCTCTCATGCCTTTTCCGCCGCCGCCTGCCGTCGCCTTGATAAGAAGCGGAAAGCCAATGGTCGGAGCGATGTGTAAGAGGTCTTCGTTGGTCATGTTGCCGACATCCTCTGTGCCCGGCACAACCGGCACCCCTGCTTTGATGACCGTGGCGCGCGCTTCGGCTTTATCGCCCATCGCCGCAATAGCGGATGGTTTTGGTCCAATAAACGTGATGCCGAGGTCGTGACATGTTGCGGCGAAATCTTCCCGCTCGGCGAGGAAGCCGTAACCGGGGTGAACGGCGTCGGCGCCGGATTTTTTTATCACTTCAAATATTTTGTCGGCGCGCAGATAGGATTCGCGTGAAGGGGCGGGGCCCAGCAGATAGGCTTCGTCTGCATAACGAACATGCAGGGCGTTGCGGTCGGCTTCAGAAAAAACAGCAACGGTCTCCAATCCCAATTCGCGGCAGGCGCGGATGATACGGACGGCGATCTCACCACGGTTTGCGATCAATACTTTTTTGAACATGTTGGCCGCCTACAATGGAATATTGCCGTGTTTCTTGGCAGGGTTTGAGTCGCGTTTATTGCTTAACATGGCAAGCGCATTGATCAGACGCGGACGGGTTTCTTTGGGTTCGATCACATCATCCACATAGCCGCGCGATGCCGCCACATACGGGTTGGCAAATTTTTCTTTATACTCTGCGACCAACTCCGCTTTGCGCCTGACCGGGTCGGCGGCGCTTTCCAATTCTTTGCGGAAGATGATATTCACTGCGCCATCGGGCCCCATTACGGCGATCTCTGCGGTGGGCCAGGCAAGGTTGAGGTCAGAGCGGATATGCTTGGAAGACATCACGCAGTACGCGCCGCCGTAGGCTTTGCGGGTGATTACAGTCAATTTTGGGACTGTCGCTTCGCAATAGGCGTATAGCAACTTTGCGCCAGAGCGAATGATGCCATGGTGTTCCTGAAACGTGCCGGGCAAAAATCCGGGCACATCTTCGAACGTGACGATGGGAATGTTGAATGCATCACAGAAACGAACGAACCGCGCGCCTTTTTCGCTGGCATCAATGTCGAGCACGCCTGCCAAAACCGCTGGTTGATTGGCTACGATCCCCACAGAGTTCCCCCCCAGGCGCGCAAACCCGACAACGATGTTTCCGGCATAGTTTTCGTGGATTTCATAGAAATTCCCATCGTCCACGATCAACCGTATGACATCTTTAATGTCATACGGTTTGTTCGGGTCGTCGGGGATCATCGTATTCAGTTCTTCATCCATGCGCAATGGGTCGTCGGAGGTTGGAACAAGCGGCGCATCTTCCATATTGTTTTGCGGCAGGTACGCCAGTAATTTGCGGATTTGATAAAGGGTATCCGCTTCGCTGTCTGCGGCTACATGACATACGCCCGATTTTTCCGAGTGGACACTGGCGCCGCCAAGTTCTTCCTGCGTCACCTCTTCATGAGTCACGGCTTTTACAACGTCCGGTCCGGTGACGAACATATAGGAAGTATTGCGCGTCATAAAAATAAAATCGGTCAGCGCAGGAGAATAGACCGCGCCTCCGGCGCACGGCCCCATAATGGCAGAGATCTGTGGAATGACTCCCGATGCCATGGTATTGCGCAGGAAAATATCCGCATAACCTGCCAGAGAAACCACGCCTTCCTGAATGCGCGCGCCGCCTGAATCATTCAAACCAATGATCGGGGCGCCATTTTTCAGCGCCATGTCCATGATCTTGCAAATCTTTTCAGCGTGAACCTCGCCCAGGCTGCCGCCAAAGACGGTAAAGTCTTGCGAGTACGCATACACGAGCCGTCCGTCAATGGTGCCCCAGCCGGTGACGACCGAGTCGCTCATGTATTTTTGTTCATCCAAGCCAAAGTCTGTGGTGCGATGGACGACGAAAGGGTCCACTTCGCGGAAAGAGCCGCGATCCAATAAAAGGTCAAGGCGTTCGCGGGCGGTCATGCGTCCTTTTTTGTGTTGGGCGTCAATGCGCGCCTGCCCGCCGCCCAGGCGCGACCGCGCTTTGATTTCATTCAATTTCTGGATTTTCAATGTTTCGCTCATAGGCCTCTCTCGCCAGGGTCTTTGATGCAACGATCAGGATGGTTAGCCAGATCACATTCACGATGACTGCAAAAATTATATTAGATGGAGGGCTTGTCCACAACATCCATTCGAGCCAATTGCATGCCGTATAAATAACCGCCAAAATGGGAAGAAGTTTCGCGCCCCATGCCTTTTTCTGCCAAATTCCCCAAAGGATGAAACCCCACGCCGCCGCCCAGATGATGGCTGTTCCTGCACCCAAACCTGGCGCCACGCGGGCAGAGAATTCCGTTAAAACGTCCATCCAGTCGAGATATGTCCATGCCTGCAGAAGGTTCCAGCATATAACGATTAACACCAAGAACCCGCTTAGGGTTGCTAGAAAAGGACGTTTCATTGTCAATACTTTGGTTCTTCCAATAAATATAACAAGTCTTTGCCGCCGTAACTGTTGTACCGTTCCAGGTAGGGCGCGAACTGACCATAATAGGGCGGTAAATCCAACAAACGTGGGTTGGCAAAAATAACCGTCATGCCGCGCTTGCGTAAATATGTGGCGGCTTCTCTGTTTTGCAGGGCGCGGAAATATTCATAACTATTGATCAGTCCGTCCATGTTGACGATCGTGCGGTTCTTGATGAAGTAACCGACATTTCCGCCGCCGGTCATGCCAATGATTTCGTTTTCAAAGGTGTTGGCTTCCAGATATGCGATCACTTCCATGTATGGGCGGTCTTTGGCAAACACGCCATGAGGCATGGCATATTCGACAAACTTCCAGAACTGATTTGCGGAAATGAAGCCATAAAGCAGCGCCAGGCCGATCAGGGCATAGCGCAGTGCGCGCAATTTCAGCAGCGGGCGCGTTAGCAGATCGAACATCAGGCTGAACGCGAAGGTGAGCAGGAGCATCTGACTGACCCAGTACCATTCCTTTGCTCCGCCGTAGGATGTGGCGGTATAGGAAAGGATGTGAATCACGCTGCCAGCGAATAATGGAATAAAACCCAGTTTCGCAGAAACATGAACTGCCCGTTTTTTGTTCACTAAGACCAATCCCAGCCAGAAAACAAACCCCATGCCTGCCGCCAGAAAGAAACGCTCGTTTTGCATGTCGGCGCCGGGGATGATGGGGCGCATAAATTCAGATATTGACCAAAAGGCATCTGTGAATGGCCGCCCCGTCTCAAATGCGGCTTCGTCCATGCCAAAGTAAGATGACCAGCTTGCGGCGGGGCGTTCATAAGCCGACTCTGCCATGCTGCCCCACCAGCGTTTGATCTGTCCGCTGACCGGGCTGGAGGCGCCAAAGGCAACATGGCTGAAAACCATGTACATAGCCAGCAATCCACCGAGCACACTATAAAAGGACAGTCCTTCTGCAAGCCAGGTTTTCCATTTTGAACGGAATTGCGCGAGCGGCGACTCTCCGGCGTGGATTCGGTTTGGGCTGCTACACCAGTAGGCGGTCAGGCGTGAGGCGCAAATTAAAATCAGGCTAATGACAAAATCCAGCAGAAATGCCGAGCGTGGGAAGTTCTTGCCCAAGCCCATCTGTGCAATCAGGATGTAAATGCCTGCCACAAGCGCGGCACTGATGGCAAGCGCGAAAAGAATCTTCCGCAGGGTTTTCCAAAGCGGCTGCGCGCGCAAGGGTTGATAGGCGCCGAAGAAAAACAGCGCAATCAGTTTGATGATGACGGCGATGATGGCGGCTTCGATGGCGGAGGATGCGTAGGTGATGTTGTAGGTGTGGAAATCTGTGCGGAGTAATACGGCGCTGGTCATTGAGATGAAGATGATGGCAAGGTCGAGCGTAATAAGATGCCGCATGAGTGTGCCGCGAAAGACCAGCCAGATGCCTGCGATGGCGGCGAAAAAAACCAGGTCGAGCCGGCTGAACATGGCGAGCGCAGCCAGGAAACCAAGCCATGCAAATTTCTTCAGCGGAATTTTTTCTTTTCGCCAGGTTTGCTCGAATGTTGAGAGCGCGTAAATGACCAGCGCCACTGAAAACGCCGCAATCGGCGTTTCCAGTCCCAGCTTGTACACCGTGGCATGGATGTACGGATTGAACGCCCAAAACACTGACGCGGCAATCGCCACCACATGAGAAAGATGTCTTTTGATCAGGCGATACAGCAGGATGGCGGTGGCGGCGTGAATACCCGCAATAGTCATGAGCAACACGCGCAGTGGCAGGATGAGGTCAAACCGCGCCAGCGCAAAAATGGGGATGCAAAAGAGCATCCACAATGGGTGGTAGCCGTTGGTAATGTTGATGCCATCGAAGGTGCTGCCGTTGCCTTCGGAGATGTTCTGCGCGACCTTGAAATAGTAGTAGGCGTCATCGCGCACAAACCAGTTATTGGGGAAGGCGTAATCATCGGCCAGCGCGGCGTATAAATGCAAGCCAAGCATGACGAGGGTAAGTATGATTTCAAATGGCGCGATTTGGGTTAGGATTTTTTTCATTAAGCGATATCGAGGGTGATCTTTCCAAAATTTTCATTACGCCACAACCGTTCATGCGCGGCGGCGGCATCTTGCAGCGCAAAGGTTTTATCGAGAACGGCTTTGAGTTTACCCGCAAAGACCAAGCCCATCACGGTCTCAAAATCCGCGCGGGTTCCCATCGTCGAGCCGAGGATCGAAAGATGTTTGGCGAAAATGAAGCGGTTATCAATTTCGAATTTTGGCGCGCCGCTGTTGCCCACGGTCAGCAACCGCCCGCCTTTTCGCAGCGCGCGCAAACTGAGCGGGAAGGTTGTGCCGACGTTGTCCACCACCACATCCGCGCCGCGTTTATAGGTGGCTGTGAACACTGCCTTCGACCAATCGGACTCCTTTGAACGGTCGATCAACACATCCGCACCAATGGCTTTGGCTTGGTCAAGCTTTTGCGCGTTCGAGCCGATGACGATGATTTTTGCGCCGAGATACTTCCCAATTTGGATGGATGCCGAATTCACGCCTCCGCCCGCGCCGACGATAGCCACTGTTTCTCCGGCTTTTACTTCGCCGCGTGTGACCATGGAGTGCCAGGCGGTCAGGTACACCAATGATGACGCCGCTGCTTCATGAAAGTCGAACCCAGCCGGTATCTTTTTTAATTGACGCGCCGGCAGGCAGATATATTCGCAATACGTTCCACGGGTGGTCTCGCCGAGCAAATGCCATTGTTTGCAGAGGTTATCCTGTCCGCGCTGGCAATATTCACATTCGCCGCACCCAAGGTTGGCGTTGATAACGATCCGGTCTCCGACGTGGAATTCTTTCACGCCTTCCCCCAGTTCGGCAACCTCGCCCGCGCCGTCTGCGCCAAGGATGTGGGGATACTTCAGATTCAAACCTTGCCAGCCGATGCGGACGAACACATCCACCCGGTTAAGGGCGGCGGCTTTCAGGCGGATGAGAACTTCGCCGGCTTTGGGCTGCGGGGTGGGGAAATCGGCATATTTGAGGACGTCTGTCCCGCCGTGTGTGTGAAGGAGGATGGCTTTCATTTTTTCCTTGCAATGACAGTCAACGAGCCATTGTCTGAGTATATGCTGAACTTGTTCAACAGATTGATGATGCCTGCAAGGAGTTTCGCGGGTTCGTTCCTTAGTCTGAAGAGTCGGCGGAATAGAAATCCGAGCGTGGCATATTGACCCGCGCGATTGATTTCCAATACCTCGAATTTTTCTTCAAGAATTTTTCGGATGGTTTCAGGCGACCAATAAAAAACATGTTCGGGTAATTTGAAGGATACCCAATTTTTACCGGAAATTTTGGCAAGCATGCTGCTGGGGTCAGGCGTGGTGATGGCGAGCACACCATCGGCTTTGAGGATGCGGTGAATGGCATTGACGAATCCCTTTGGCTCATAAATATGTTCGAAGGTGTCAAAGGCGACGACCAGGTCAAAGCTTTCGGGCGCGTAGTCTGCTGTTTCGATCAAGCCGAGTTGGATGCGGCTGCCCCAGTTTTTCTGCCCCATGTTGACGATGTAGTCGGACGGGTCCAGCCCATATACGTCAAAGCCGAGGCGTTGTGCGGCGGTGAGGAAGTAGCCGGGCCCGCAGCCGATATCCAACGCTTTGCCCGCGGATTTGTAAGGCGCGATCTGTTTCAAGCGCAGGGTGAATGTTTTTATCCAGTTGCCGCTGATCTCCAGATATTCGTCGTAGCCTTGCCCGGAAATATTCGAGTTGTAGTAGGCTTCATCCTTGTACAGGTTGAGGATGGCTTCCTGAGTCAGACGCGGGGAGAGGTAGTTGAGTCCGCAGGAGGAACAGACGACGACGCGGTAGGGGGCGAAGTCGTAGCGGGTGACGGCTTGGGCGGAAGGTCCGCATAATGGGCAGGCGGCAGTTTCAAGTTCAGAAGAGGAGGCGTTGTTTTTCATTTTCTTAGGATTCCAGCCAGATCGCCGCGATCTTTGCGAGCGAAGGCGTTGAGCAGGCTTTTGTTCAATTGGATGAGAGAGAGAAGTACGGTCAGAACTCCCGCTATCGCCAGCATGGGGTCGCGGATGGCGGCGGGGATGAACCGCAGGAAGATGATGTAGGAAACGCGGTCGAGAGCGGGTTGAAGGATGATGGGGGAGAGGACTTTGGCAAAGCCGATGCCTGCCAGAAAGACGCCCAGCACGAAGATGAACATCCAAATTTGTGTGCTTATGCTTGGTTCGAGCCAGCGCCAAAAACTGGCACGAAAGTAAATTATTAGTGTGTCGCGGAAGGTGGCGAGAAGATTGCCGAATTTCATGCGTCCCATGCCGCCTTTGCGGGCGTATAACACTTCCACGGGGACTTCAACAATGGAATACCCAAAACGGGCGGCTGCCACTACTAACTCAAGGTCAAAAGCAAAACGGCTGACGCTCATGCGTGGAATGGCATTTTCCAATACTTCGCGTTTGAAAAGTTTGATGCCGGTTTGGGTGTCGGTGATATTCAAGTCGAACAGGAATCTCACTGTTGTGCGGTAGATGGCGCTCATGAGTTTGCGCGGCGCGGGGAAGCGGTTGGTTGTGGGGTCTTTCACCCCGGCAACGACGTCGGCGTTTGTTTTTTGCATCACATCAAGTAATTTGTGAATATATTGCGGCGCGATCTCCAGGTCTGAATCAAAGAATACGATTTTTTCGCCTTGCGCCTCGGCAAAACCGCGAAACAAGGACGCGCCCTTGCCCACATTGTTTTGCATTTGGATGAGTTTGAGCGCGCGGCATTTTTGGGAAGCGCGAAGACTTTCCTCGAAGGTGTTATCGTCGCTGCCGTCATCCACGAGGATGATCTCAACTTTTTGCCCTTTTACGGCTTTGTATATGGTTAACAGGTTTTCGTAAATATGAAAGCCTTCATTGTAGGCAGGCACAATGATGGAAATTTGGATGCGTTTCTTTTTGCGGGAGGCGATCATGGGGCGGATTTATGGCAAAATCTTAAGTTCGATCTCATTTGAACGGACGGGTGTGATCCCGAGGGAATCCATGATCGGCTTTTTTTCATTTTCTGCTTCTGCATAACATCTGTACGAGCCGGGTTCCAATTGAAAGACGATGTTGCCGCGAGAGAGCGTTTCAGGAAAGCTGAAGGTTTTTACTGGAAGGCGGAGGGAATTGCTGCCGGTGGGCGAAAAATCGGCGCTCGAAGAGATGACGAATGTATCAATAAAGATCGCCATGAATTCCTGGGGGTTTCCCGTGTATGGGCGGTTTAACCCAGCGGTATTCGTTCCGGGCTGTGTTTCAAAGGGGCCGAGACGTTCCCAGACCCATTGGTTCAGGTTTTCTTCCCCCGCGCGGTCAAAGGAATATGTCTTTCCGTTTAGAGTGATTTGCGCCGGATAATCATCCACCGTGCGTTTGTAGTATCGCACCCAGAGGTAGATGGGTTTTCCCTCTGCGCTCTCAATATCGAACAGCATGGGCAGGCTGCCAAAATTATCCATGAGAAAACCATCGCCGCCCCAATTTTGGGCGAAGGCGGTCTCGGTTTGCCAGCCGGGATGCAGGTTGAGGGTTTCGGCTTCGATCCAAACCCGTTCACTGACAAATTGTTCACAGGTCAGAGTCAGTTTGCTTGCGCTGCCTGCGGATAAATTCCACTCGAAAAGGGAGGGGCTTTTGTTTTCAAGAGTAAGCGTGGCGCTGGTGCAGTTGGGGTTTGCAAGCATGTCTGCCGTCAGGTCTGCACGGCTGAAAAAATTTCCCGTTTCCCAGTGCGCGTCGGGGTAACACATTTTTATGGCGTTCATCAATGTGTCGCGTTTGCTGCGTTCGATCGTGGTTTTATTATCGAATAAGATGGATCGCTTTGGGCGGTCGCTGAGATTGGCAAGGTTCGGCAGAACATCTTCTATCGCCACATTTTTGTAAGAACTGGCAATCTGTTCGATGGGGAGTTTTTCCAGCATGAATAGTTCAATCATCTGGAATTCATTGTTGAGCGCCTCATTTGCCCGTGGAACGGATACCAGCGCGAGGAAGTTATCTTCGCTGGCGGCTTCTTTCGCCATTTCTGCCACTTCGCGCCGCATTTGGCGGTCTTCAAAATCATCTACTTCGTTGAAATAGATGTAAAAATTGAATAAGGGAATCCATACCAGGAAGGTAACGCAAACCGCTGTGACCAGGGGGGTGAGGGCGCTGCCCAGAGCGCGCAAACTTTCGCGAGTAAAGATATAAAGCCCAATGGCGATCAGAATGTAAACGGCAGGAAGCCCGGGATAATACACGCGGCCAAGCGGGGAGTGGGTCAGGATCGGGACGGGAAGGATGAAGATCAGCGCCCAGGCCACGCTCCAGAAA
>JACAEP010000173.1 GCA_013388795.1 Chloroflexota bacterium
AGCGAAAGCGCGCCACGCCAGCCAGATCAACAATCCCAGACCCAGAATTACCAGCACAGATGGAAAGAAGGCGGGCATCTTGATCAACGGCCGCTTCCATTCGAGAATGGGAACGAGGAACTCCGCGAACGTGCGCACGCCCAGTTGAATGTTCTCGGTTGTCGGCGGATGCCAGGCCAGCGAGCGATTGGTGGCGGTCCCGCCCAGCAGGCTGTTGCGGACCGCCCAGCCAACGGCCCAGGGAGCGAATCCTGCCAAATACGCCGCCCCGCCAATCAACCGTTTGCGCCAGGTATCGCGGATTACAAACAGGGCGGCCAGAAACGTCGCGACAAGAGCCAGGCCGGAGTAGCGCGTCAGATAAGCCAGCCCACTCAAAACGCCCGCCGCGACCAGCCAGTCGTACTCCCCGCTCCATTTTGGAGAGAGGCCGGGGGTGCGGGCTAAATCAAAGCATAAAAATGCCAGCAAACTGAAGAACAAAAAAAGCGGCTCGCTCATCGCCACGGCATGGACGCGCAGGAGCGAGTCGTTGACGATGAAGAGCGCCGCCAGCGCAATACCCGCAATGGAGGATTTCGTCATGCGCCAGCCGAGCAGACCGAGCCAGGCCGCGTTCAGGCCGAACAGAATTGCATTGAGGAAACGCGCCCCGCGCAGCGGATCGAATCCGCTGACGAGGCCGAGCAGGGCCAGCGTCCCTGAAAAGCCCGGCGGGAAATGGGTCACCGGCTGGTTGGATTCAAGCCAGGCCTCGCGATAACCCTGTCCCGCAAGCAGACTGCGAGCCCCGGCGATGTACGCAATTGCATCGTCGGACAAGCCGAGGCCCTCGGGAGTGGCCGTGAGGATGAGGCATGTCCCGGTAACGGCGAGCAGGATCAGGGTCAGAAAGGAAACGAGGCGGGACATATTACGCGTAGGGGCAGACAGCCGTCCGCCCCTACAGGAAACGTCAGTTCTGCGGCAGGAGGAAACCCTGCGCCTCAAGATACTCCACAATCCTGCGGGCGTTTTCTTCGGGCGTTGCGCCATAACCCTGCAGGGTGATCTCCGGGTCAACCGGCGGCTCGTAGGGGTCGTCCACGCCGGTGAAGCCCATCGGGTGGCCCTCAGCCATGGCGGTGCGGGCTTTGGCATACAGGCCTTTCACGTCGCGCTGTTCGCAGATCTCGACGGGCGTGTCCATGTAAACCATCACGAAGTTATCGGGACCGACGAACTTACGCGCCTCTTCGCGCGCCGCGCGGTAGGGACTGATGGCCGCGCACACCACCGCGCCGCCCGCGTGGACGATCTCGCCCGCCACGAAGCCGATGCGCAGGATGTTCGTGTCGCGGTCCTCCTTGCTGAAGCCGAGACCTTTCGACAGGTGCGTGCGCACCACATCGCCATCCAGGACGGTGATCTCACGGCCGCGCTCGAGCAGGAGGGCAGTCAGGACTTCACTTGTGGCCGACTTGCCCGACCCGCTCAGGCCGGTGAACCAGATGCAGAATCCCTGCTTGTGGCGCGGCGGATACATCTCGCGCAGAATCTCGGCGGTTTCGGGGCGCGTGAACCATTCAGGCAGAAGCCTTCCCTTGGCGAGATAATCATCGCGGACCTGTGTGCCAGAGATGTTGAGCACCTTCGCGCCTGGCGGGACATCCTTCTGTTCGACATAACGATCTTCGTCGGGCAGATAGACCAGTTCTTCGAAGGGAATCATCTTGACGCCCAGTTCAACCGCGTACTGCCTCATGATCTCCTGCGCGTCGTACGGACCGTAGAAGGGCTTGCCCGTGGAATCCTTGCCGGGTCCCGCGTGGTCGCGCCCGACGATGAAATGATTCGCGCCATGGTTGCGGCGGATGATGGCGTGAAGCAGGGCCTCCTTCGGCCCGGCCATTCTCATGGCAAGCGGAAGCAGGCTGAGGATGGTGCTCTTCTTATCGTAGTAGTTATCCACCAGCGCCTTGTAGATGCGGACGCGGGTGTAATGATCCACGTCGCCGGGTTTGGTCATACCGACCACAGGATGGATGATGAGCGAGCCTTTGACCTCGGCCGCGGCGCGCTTGGTCAGTTCCTCGTGGATGCGGTGCAGGGGGTTGCGCGTCTGGAACGCGACCACGTTGTCGTGTCCCATTTTCTCCAGGGCGGCGCGCACCTCGGCAGGCGTGCGGCGCAGTTCCTTGAAATCGTGATACTTCGGCATGTTCACGACCTTGAGAGGACCCGAAATACACACCTTGCCCCAGCGCGCCATTTCCGAGACCATCGGATGCTTGGGGTCGGTCGAGCCGTAGGCCAGCGCGGCCTCGGTCTCGAGGTCCCAGTGATAGACCTCGTCCAACTGCATAATGGCGATCACGTCGTTATTGGCATTGCGCAGGACGAGGTCTTCACCCACGGTCGGCAGTTCTTTGGGGTCGGCTGTCAAAGTAATGGGAAGCGGGAAGAGAGTCCCGTCCGCGAGGCGCATTTCGTGCAGGACCCGCTCGTAATCGGCCTTGCCCATGAAAGTCGTCAGCGGCGAGAACCCGCCATTGGCGAGCAGTTCCAGGTCGCACAAGTTGCGCATGGTGATCTTGATCGAAGGCAGTTTGGAAGCGCGCGCCAGTTGTTCTTCACGCTCCTTACCGGTCACGACCAGATTGACAAGTTTTCCGCCGTATGGGGGAATGAGATTGGCTTTCGGCATTTTTGCTCCAGAGGATTAGGCTGAGGTCAGGCATTCCTGACCACACGGGTAGTTGCAGAGGCCAATTATAGCGCAATTTTTCCAAAATTCATTCACTGAATTTTGGGATTAACGTTCGGCGCAATACTCGGTCTGAATGACTTCCATCACGAGAGGCGAAAGCCCCTGCATGTTGCCGAGCACGCGACAAGCCTGCTGGGCAACATAGGTGTCCGCCGCGATGACCGGCGACAGCTCTCTGAGACGGGCCGCCTCTCCTTCATGCGCGTACGCCTCGAGGAATGGCATCCACTCAATCAAATCCCCCGCTTCGTATCCCTGACGCAGGACCTGCTCGCCGATACGGACAATTTCCCCCCACTCCCCGCGTTGACGCGCCAGCGCGGCCTTCTCGTAGTAGTAACACCAGCCATGCTCCGGCTCCGGGCCGAAGAGAAACCCGGGCGGGGCATGAGCCGGCGCGTCCAGAACGACCTGCTCCGCCTCCGAATACGACCCGATCACGCGAATCGCATCCTGTTCGCGGGAGGAGTACACTGGCTGTTTCCCGTCAATGACCTGCACGCACGAGCCGAGGCCCGGCTGGGTCAGAATCAGGATGTTGCGATAATTCGGATATGTGGCGACCACGTTGTATTGGTCCTGGAAGGAACGTTGGCGGGTGAGCACTCTGGTGACGGTCGTTTCGTTCAACAGCAGGGCATAGATGCCGGTGGGGACCCCGCGCCCATCCAGAAGTTCGGGATAATAAACGTGGTTGGCCGGCCCCCAGACGAAGGAGGACTCCCGAATCCCATCGCGGGGGTAATTGGCGACAATAGTTGTCCCTTTCGTCATCTGCGGAACGCGCCAACTGACCTGCCACCAGAAGGCGCGCACGTCGGTCGAAAAATTCGCGTGATGTACTGCATTGGCATAATGAGTAACCGAAGCGGAAAACAACAGCAAAGCCACAAGTGCGGTCCGCAGGCGTGGCGCATTTATCTGATATAGAATGGAAACCAACACGATGACCGCCCCGGCCGAACTCACCAGTCCGTAACGCGAATAATTCGGAAAGATCACAGCCCGGTTCGCGACCATAACGGGCACCAGGCCACATACCGCCCAGGCGAATCCCAGCCAGAGGGACTCGCGTTGCCAATCCGTCGCGTTCTCCGTTTCTGCCTGTTGCCTCTGCAGCAGGGCAAATGCCAAAAGGCTGATTGCAAGCACAACCGCCGCCAACACGAGGCTGACCAATTTGGAACGCAGGTCGAGCGAAAACGACAGATCGGAGAGTGGTACCCCCCACGCCAGCACCAGTACATTCAAAATGCTCTGGATAAAATTCATCAACCAGGCATACAACGTTCCCAGCGGCGCATCGAGCAATTTCCCAAATTGCAAATCCAAATCGGTGGTGGGACGCTGGTTCTCAAAGAGAAAGATGCGCCAGAAAAGATAAACGGCTGGAACGGTGAAGTAAGGCAGCCATTTTTTGAGCGCCGGCCAGATCGTCTTCTTCCATGAAGCATTCTCGCGCCGGGCGAGCAAAACAGTCAGCGCTAACCGCACGGCTTCGAACCCAATGTAATATTCCATCTGGCTGAGATAGCCCCAGCCTGTAAGGACCGCGCCCGTCCAGAACAAGACTTTGGGTTTGATATTCTCTGGGCTTAATGCTTTGATTGTAAACCCCAATGAAAGAAATGCCAGGCAAATGCCAACCAAGTGCGATTGAAAATCAATGGCGTTTGGTTGGGATAGGAAGCCCGGATACACCAGAAACAGGAAAGCAGCCGACAGCGTCGCGTTGCGTTGCGATGGCCACAAGAGGCGCAGCAGCCATAACAGACTCAAAGCTCCAAGGACACGAAACAGATACGCGCTCAGGCTGTAATAGAAAGGATTGCCTCCAAAGAGCATGTAAAGCGGAATCATGACGAAGGCGCGGCCGGGCCGATCAATGCTGTAAATCTCGTGAAAGATCTGCGGCCCCGCCACGCGCGCGGCGTACATCGAATACCAGTCGTCGTTGTAATAGCCGAACTGGTCCGCCAGCGGAAGATAGATCAGCGCCGCGATGACGAGGAATAGAACAACTTCAACCAAAATCCTGGCGCGCTCTGATTTCACTTTTTCGCTCCAGAAATTGCAACAACGCGGCCCAGGGCGGCGGATTCCTTCGCGGCCAGCGCGAGACGCAGGGCTTGAATCCCGTCTTCAAGCGTGCATCTCGGTTCAGACACCCCGCGAACTATTTCAATGAAATGACGCGTTTGCGCCACGAAAAGTTGGTTCCGCTCGAAACCCTGGGGCGGCGCGTACATCTCGACGACGGGCGCGGGCGGCTCCTCGCTGAACGAACCGAACGGCGCGGCCATTTTGTAAAAGTGGAGAGTCCCGTCGGCGTTATCCCATCTCAATGTCCCACCTGTTCCGACGATTTCCAGTCTGTGCACAGGCGGGCGTTGGAAATAATTTAAATGAATCCCGCCGACAGCACCGCTCGAAAACTTCAAACCGATCTCGGCAATATCTTCAACGTCAATTTCAAGTGGAGAGATATGTCCATTGATTGAGTAAAGCGATTCAACTTCTCCAAGCATGAACCGCAAATAATCCAGCGGATGTGTGAGGGTGCGGATGACTCCGCCGCCCAGGTCGGCGCGGGCCGCGTAACTCTGGCGGTAGTCCTCCCACGGATGCCACTGAGGAAGATATTCTCCCCAATGCGCATGGACGGTGAGAATTTTTCCGATTGCATTTTCTTGAATCAATTTACGCGCTTTGTTGAGGGTGGGATGGTAACGGAATTGGAATCCCACTAAAACTTTGCTTTCGCTTTTCTGCGCGGCGTTCTCCAAAACATCAAGGCGATCAAGAGAATCTGAAACGGGTTTCTCCAGCAAAATGTGACATCCCGCCTGCGCGGCAGGGACGGCAACATCAAGATGCAACGCGGTGGGATTGGCAACGATGACCGCGTCGGGGCTGTGCTTTTTGAGTGCCTTGTGAATATCGGTTTCGACGGGATAGCCCGCCAGTTCCTCATCGGGGAGAGTGGCCCTGCGCGTGCGGAGGAGGACGATGTCTTTCTCTCCCAACGCAATCAAGTTACGGAAATGTCGGCGTCCGATGGAGCCGAGGCCAGCGATGAGGAATTTCATGGAACCTTCTTTAGCACAAAGGGGCACCAGGGTTAATACCAAGGGGTTGCCTTTGTGTACCTTCGTGACCCTTCGTGGTTAAAAATTCACCACTCGAAATCCTTCTCATAACCCCATTTTACCAACATCGCACCCGCGACTTCTTTGAAGATGACCTTGTCACGCGCGGTAAAGAGACGCGCCCAGTTGCCCGCCTGTCCCTTCGGGAGGAAGGAGGAAATATCGCCGTTACGTTGAGCCTGCCACTCCTCGTCGGGATTGGAGGCCATCTCCTCCATAATCGTCTTTTCCAATGATTGGCCTGATACGACGCCGAGAAATTCCCAGAGTTTTTGCATTTCGTCGAAAGGATGTGCCAGCAGGTCCTCGTATCTCATGCTGAAATATTTTTCGCCGAACAAACGGCGGCCTTCATCTTCGGTCTCTTGCAGATTGGTCACCCACCCTTTCGCCACGCGGCGGATGAAGGTCTCGGTGAAGATCGAGCGCGTGCCATTCATGAAGGGAGTCTGGTCTTTGCGCAAATCTTCGATAATGCGTTTATCTTCCGCGCTCAAGAACCTGGACTCTTCAACAAAGTTGCGGAAGCGTTCCGAGATGAGCACGTCACGCCCGTCGCGGACGATGTAGACCAGTTTCGCGTCGGGGTAGACGGCGTGCAGGTCGCGCACCGCCTGACCGTGGATGGTGGACGAGGGGCTTTTGTCGCCGACGATGCTCTTGCCTGCGCGGGCGGCGTCGCGTTCGAGGATCACGTCCGCGGCGGCGCGCAGGACGAGGGGCGAGAGGTCGCGTCCCTGATTCCAGCGGTTGGACTTGCGCGTCAGCCACTCCTCCACGTCTGGCGTGTTCACCAGCGACTTGAGCAGGGGCTGGCGCGTGAAGAAGTGCGCCTGATAGTTGCAATGTACTTCGGGGTGCAAACGTGCAAGGCGCATGAGGAGCGTCGTGCCTGAACGGGCGTGGCCGAAGATAAAGAACTTCTCGCGTGGGAAGAACTGTTTGATCTCTGCCACTTCCTCATCCGTGATGGCAGGGATGGGGCTGCGTTGATACTTTTTGGGTTCGCCCTTGAGCAAAATGCGGGCGGCGGATTTGAAGCGAGAAAACATTAGCGTGAGTTCTCCGAGTTATCTTTTCCAGTTTAGCATAATAAGTCCCACAAAACAGACGATAATTCCAGCAATGTTGATCCACGAGATTTTATCTTTGAACAGGAAAATTGCAACGGGAAGCAAAATGAGCGACGCCACCACATTGGCCAGCACCGCGGCAATTCCCAAATTCCAGCCTGCGCGGTAGGTCAGCAGGAATCCGTATTCGATTCCGACGATGGCGATGGCGAGTCCGATGCTGGCCCAGTTGAGTTTTGCAAATTCGGCTTGGATCCCGTTCGTGGCGGGGAAGAAAAAGAAGCCAACCAGCGTAACAACAAAGGCAACGGCGTAAGTAGCCAATAAGGAAACCGTGAAGTTGACATTCGACGGCGTGCTCTTGGCGGTGAAGTGATACAGCGCGCTGGAGCAGATGGCGAGGGTGATGGAGAAGTAGAAGAGGAACATGGAATTTTTCATAATCATAATACGATAATGTCATTGCGAGGAGGGCAGCGCCCGACGAAGCAATCTCCTCAGGCAACAGGGGATTGCTTCGCTCCGCTCGCAATGACATTAGCTATTTAATACTTTCAAAATAAACTCGGCCGTACGCTTGCCTGATGTGCCATCAGTGAATGTGATTTCATCTTCAACAAACTTTCTGCGTTCGGCGGAATCGAGTTGCGGATTGCGGAGGTAGGCATTGATCGCATCGCGCAATTGATTCTCATTGTTCGCAACGCGTCCAGCTTTGGCATCTCGAAACCTCTTGTGTGTTGGCCAGTCGCCGATCTTCTTGAGGGAGAGCGAAAATTTCTTTGGATGATTCCAGCCATTCGGAGCATCGATCGTCGCAGCGATCATCGGCGTATCGTGGACGGCGGTTTCGACCAGCATCGTTGAATAGACGGTCACCACCACATCCGAATACGCCATCATGGACGATTTCTCGTCCATGTCCTCGCCGCTGTAGTAGCCGAGCGAACCGCCCAGCGGCTTGGGTTGAACGACATGCACATGCAGGTATTTCTTTTCCAATTCAAACACGCGAGCGCGTTCTTCGGCGAAGATTTTTGGTTTATCTTGAAAATGACTCGGGTGGAGTCGAATCAACAACTGCGAAGGTTCTGCCAGTGAATCAGATGAAACCAATTTTGCCAGTGCTTCGATGTTCGGGAAGTTCGGCGCGAAATGGACAAAACTGCTGGCGTAGGAAATCAACTTGCGATTGGGGTCGAGTCCGTGAAGTTTGAAATAGTCATCACGCGGCATGAGCCATTGCTTGCGGAAATATCCGTCGTATGATGGAATGCCGCCAACATAAACATGCTCGGGATTCCAATCCGAACCTTTGACGAGTTCCTCTTTTTGCAATTCAGACCAACATGTGGCCCACTGCACGTCCGCGCCTGAGACGTTGTATGAGGATGAATTGTCCCAACCCACGATGACGGTCATGTTCGGGATGCCGCGGCGGGCGGACTCGCGCAAGAGATAGCGGTCCATGCGCCAGCCCGGAGTCGAGGCGATGACCATGTCAGGGTTGTATTTGTCAAACAGGTCAGTGTACAGCCCTGGATCAGGCGTGAAGCGGTTTTGAATCCGCACGAGGAGTTTTCTTGCCCACGAAAAATTTCGCAGGAGCAGAATCGCCAGTGCGGAGGGAATCCAAATGCCGAGGCGGAACTTCCACGAGTTCTCCACCCAGACTTCCCAGATGTGGCTGTCCATGGCTTCGGTGTTGATGCGGCGCGAGCCACCGACGCGGCGCAGGTAGGCGAGCAGCCATTGAAGGCGCGGTTGGATTTTTTTTGCATACTCATTGGCTTGTTTTAAACGTAGGCCTTCAAAGATGAGTCCGTGCTGCGTAAAACGTGAAGCGATCTTTTCCTTGGTGTCGTCGTCGGTGAGGACGACGATCTCAACGTTTGCGGCGAGCAGCGTCGGGACGACGTCGCTTTGCAGGAAGTAGATAATTGCCATGCCGTGGTCGGCGGAGATGAAGATTCGTTTGGACATGTGATTGGGCACTCGGAGGCGGGTCACGAATAATACCAACTAAAAATCTTGTTATACACCGCCAGCAAAATCTTCTTGATAAATCCGACTTCCAACATCCGCTTCCCAAACGAAACACGTTTCTTCCCCTTCGGGGACGATGTCTTCCCCGCATCCTTCAACTCCCCGCGCAAATATCCCAGCGTATTGGACATGTTCATCGCCAGCGGGTCAGGGACCATCAGCCGCAGCAAGCCCGCATCGTTCATGCGCTTATCCAACTGGCGGACTTGTCCCATCGGCTTGTCCATGTCAAAGGGCAGGAATTGCTGAAGCGTGGATTTGTACGCCGTGAACTGCCAGTGACTCGCGCCAGCCATCGCGGTCACGCCTTTATAAACCAGTCTCCAGTCCCTAGTCTCTGCATAAACCTTTTTGTTCTCATCCTCTGTCTGCCCCAACGACAAATTAAATTCTAAAAACGTATTCCATGGGATGAATTGACCCTCTTCGAGCGTCGCGTTTTCACGCGCCCAATCGAGCGTGGCGGTGTAAAACTCAGGCGGCGTGCGGAAGGGACGGGCAGTCACCATGCCGATGTTTGGGAAGGTTTCGAGAATTTCCACGGAACGCGAAAGCCACTTCGGCGAGAACAGTACATCGCTGTCGGTGTAGGCGATGATCTCACCCGGGGCGCCTGCCAGCATCACATTCCACGCGCCGCCCTTACCCATGTTTTTCTCGGAGAGGATCAAATATTGGATTCGTCCTTCCTCTTTTTCTTTTACGAGAAAATCGCGCACTTCGGCGCACGAGCCGTTGTCAAAGACCATCAAATCGAACGGCAGACCCGCATCCTTGCGCATGGATTCCAAACTTACTTTCAGCACATTGAGGGTCTCGGCGTAGAATCCGCTCAGGAAGGGGATGTAATTCAACAACGCCACTGTAATTCTTTCAGGGCGGGGAACGTCTTTGACGAACTTGGCAGGGTTTTGACCTTTACGCATGTCAGTTTCAAGTTCCAGGTTTCAAGTATCAGGTTTTGGGCGATATTCGATATTCGAGATTCGACAATCGAGTCTCGAATTATCGAATTATCCTTTTCAATCGCTTCTGCCAGCGTTTTGGGCGGGCGATGTTCTCAATGACGTTTTCAGGCAGGAAGAAAAAGATGCTACGGAGAAACAGCTCCATACTGCGCGTGACGCGGGCGGATGTCATCTTCGGGCGGGAAAGTTTACCATTCACCAGTTGATGTGTTGAATCCAAAATGGTGTAACGAATATTTGCCTGCCCGCCCGCAAGACGGATATTCTCGTTCGTGTCGGGGTGGTCATAATGCGGCTTCGCGCCGGGCAGGTGGCTGTAATCGTGGTTCTGATGCACGATCATCACCGACGGCGTGCAATCGATCACTGCCCAGCGTTCTTTGCGGGCTTTGTAGATCATCCAATTATCCCAGCCCGCGCGACCGATGGTGAAAGGGGGAATATTTTGGAAAGTGGAAAGTGGGAAGAGGAAGAAATCGCTTCCTGCTGGACGGTGAAGATTGTTCTGACCGCAGACCGCGCACCGTAGGCGGTTTTCCCATCCATCCGAAAAATCGAGTGGTTGGGTTACATCCAAATCCCAGCGTTGACTTAGCAAGACAAATTTATCTTTGAGTTTGATAGCCTGTTTCGCTGCTTCGATAAAATCGGGCATGAGGATCATATCCGCGTTGATGATACAGAGCAATTCGCTATTGCTATTTGCCCGCGCCAGTTGAAACATAGATGAGATCAAAGGTGTACCAGATTCATTGCGCGCAACGTTGGGAAAATGCTTTACGCCAAGTTCTTTTGCGGCTTCGGTAAGACCCGTCTCTTCGCCAAGCAAAATGACTTCAACATCGGGGAGCAGAGTCCATGATTTGATTGCGTTGCGTTGAATCATCGCAATGTGCGGATTGGTGAAAGGCTTGGGGGCGGAGAAGAGGGTGAGTAAGGGCATTGGTAAGTGGTAATTGGTAATTTGACCGCTGACCGCAGACGGCTGACCGTGATAGCGTGGTCGGCGGTCTGTCGTCCGCGGTCGATTATTTTAGGGCTCGCTTATCAATATCTTTCAAAGTTTTATGTTGCACACCTGCATTGATCTTCATCAATTCAGGGTTATCGTGAACCAGATCGAGAACTTCCTTCCAGGTGAAGTCATCGCGCCCGTCAAAACGAGAATACACTTCTCGCATGAACTCAAGGTCTTCAGGCGTGTCCACCGTCCAGCGATAATCACCGAAGTCGGTTGGGTTATGAAGGAGAACAACGCGAAATCCGCGTGAAGAGATACCTTGCTCAAGGTCGAAAGTCAAAGGTCCAAAGTCTGACTTTCGACTTTTGATCTTTGACTCGAATTGTACGCCCTCATAAAAATAGGGCATGGCATGTTCGCGGTGCTGGGGCTCTTTGGCTTCTTTCCAGGCTTTTTTCAAGGCTTTGAACGTGCAGGCTTCCACATCCAAACCGATGGGATAGGTGCGAGTCCATGGCGGAGGAAGGCGGTTACAGACGAAGTCATATTCATCTTCGAGCAGGGCGCTGACCACATTATCGATCAACTCTGGGTCAATGACGGGGCAATCCGCTGTGATGCGGACGACCACATCGGCTTTGGCTTCTTTCGCGGCTTGATAGTACCTGTCCAACACATCGTACAAACTGCCGCGAGTGAAGGGAATGCCCGAGAAATCACAGTATTCCGCCACAGGGTCGTCGGAGGCGTCTGTCGTCGTGGCGAAGATGACCTCATCGAGAGTCTTCGCCCTGGCTGTGCGGACGTACACGCGGCTCAACATTGGCTGCCCGCCAATATTGGCAAGGATTTTCCCCGGCAAGCGGGAGGAGGACATGCGTACTTGAATAATGGCAACTACATTTTTTGTCATGTATTGAAAATGTACCACAACTTTTTCATGGAATCGGTTCCCGCTTGCCCAACACAGGCAAAGGCTTGGCGATCAGCACATCCCACATGGCTTGAAACACAGCAAACGTCTCGCGAAAATGCCACCAGGCGCGGGATCGTTTGAGGAAGTAGCGATTGTCCGCCTCCACACCCAGCGAGTCGACCTCAAACCAGTTGCACAGGGTGAGGGCGCGCGGCATGTGAAAATCCTGCGTGACTAAAATCGCCTCTTCCACGCCAAAGATATGTCTGGCGCGATAGCAGGTATCATAAGTGCGTCTGCCTGCATAATCGAGCACAATGTCTTCATCCGGCACGCCGCGTTCGAGCGCATATTGACGCCCGGCTTCCGGCTCATTGTATTCAATAAAACGATTGTCACCGCTTACCAAGATCTTTTGCACTTTTCCAGCGCGATATAAATTGATAGCGGTTTGCATGCGGTCGCTGAGCGCCGGTCCAGCCGAGCCATCGCGCAAAAGCCCGGCGCCAAACACAATCGCCACACGCGCTGCAGGCACATCATCCAATGAAAAGATTCTGGGGCTGGCATACAAGCCCATGATAAGCCTCGGCATGGATAAACCGACTGCAAACGCCATTCCCACCATCAGTGCCGCCTGCCAAAGGAACTTAAATATCTTTTTTAACATCGCGCTATTCTATCAAAGTCAACAAATCCAATTGAGAGGCATTCACCAGCGCAATGAATTCCGCATAAGCAGAATCTTCCACCGGCAGCATCGCATCGAATCCGTAAATGGTCTGCATGGCGGCTTTGCCTTCGGGCGTGGTCATAAAATCAATGAACGCGCGCTGAATCACGCGGCGCATCTCAATCGGCAGCGAAGAAGCCATGGAAATATTTTCATACGGAATGATCTCTGGGACGCGCCACGCCACCAGCACCTTATCCATCACATCGGGGTAATCCGCTTCGAGGATGGGCGTGGTACGCGCATCAATGAAAGTCGCGCCAAAATCACAGATGTCATCAGCATAGACTCCGCGCACCACATTGGGCTGACCTTCGAGGAAGGCTCCGGCTCGAGTCGTGACCTGAGCCTGATTCAGCAACCCAAGCGGCACCACATACCCCGACGGTGAGACCTTGTCGCTCCAGCAGGGTTTTTTATCCGCAAATTGTTTGAAGGCGGTTGCGGCGTCTACGGTGTTTTCGCCGCGCGCTTCGTCAAAATAGGAGGTAAATTCGCTGTCTCGATTAATGAGTATCTGCGCGCCGTAAAACATCTCTCCATTGTGAAGACGCGCCAGCAGGGCAGTGACAGAGCTCTCGTTACGCGCCATCACAAATGCATACGGCGAAAGCGCGGCAATATGCGCATTGCCGACCGCAAGCGCTTCGACCAATGCCTGTTCGGAGGATGGAACAACCGTCACAATGCGGTAGCCGGTACGCTGTTCGAGATAGGCGGCAAGGATGTCGCCTGCAGATAGGATGGCATCACTGGGGCGCGGGGTGGCCGCCAGGGCGAGGATCAAAGGATTCTGGTCTGTGCCCGGGGCGGGCGTGGAAAGAGGCGGCTGCGTGGGGATAGGAGCCGCTGTGGGCGTGGAAACGGCTGTGGGGGTTCCAAACATCACCTGCAACGGAAAGGTACACCCAAGCGTAAACAGGAGTGTTAAAGTGAGCAGCACGATGCGCTTCTTACACGTTTGTTTGTTTGCGAGCATGATGACCTTGCTATAATAATGCAGGTGTCGAAAGGACAAAAATGAAAAATACTCTTAACACTGTTATGTCTATCCTAATTTTGGTGGTGCTTGCGGCTGGAGTCTATTTTATCGTAGAGACCGTGCGCGAGACAGCCGCCGCCGCGGCTCAGCCGTTCGATCAGGTGAACCAGGCCAATCAGGCATTGCAAACGCAGGTGGCGCAGCTGGCAAACCCCACGCCGACGATCATCCCAGACCCCGTGACGTATATCAATGAGGTGCGTGCGCTGGCGCGCCTGGAGACGATCCAATACAGTATCTCACAGGTAGTCTCAGCAGAATACAACCAGGACAGCCCCGTGTATGCATTTGCATTTGGCAGCAAGGTGCTGGTGCAGATTCACGGCTCTGTAATCGCAGGGATCGATATGGAAAAGATCCAGCCAGGCGATATGCGCTTTCAGGATGGCGTGTTATACGTGAGGCTTCCCCCTGCTGAAATTTTGGCTGTAACGTTGGATGAAGATAAGACCGAAGTCTATACGGTGCAGGAGGGCATCTTTGTCGATATTGACCCGAACCTGGTGCTTGATATTCTTGCGGTTGGCGAGGATAAGATCATCAGCGTTGCATTGGAGGATGGCATCTTGCAACAAGCCAGACGCAATGCCGAAGCATATTTATTAAAGTTCTTCAACGCCTTGAGTTATAAAGCGGTGATCTTCGAATAATATAGGGGGGTACTCATAACCAGTTTTATAAACGACCGCCGACAATGGACCGCAGACCACTGTCGGCGGTCTGCGGTCTAAAATTGGCAATTCTGCGTAAACTATATTTTTTTACGGATTGCAACTCACGGGGAAAGTGACCTGTTCTACACGTTCATTTGGCGTCAGGATAATTAATTTCACCCAGTAGTCATTGGGGGCATTGATGCGATAGAACTCGTTGATGATTTGCGTGCCAGCTTCTTGAAAAATGAGCGTGCCGACATCCGAAGTGACGCCGGTGCTGGCTTCCCATTGCCAGGTGAGCAGGGTGGGTCCGTTGGTGGTGATGGCAGCCTCGAAGAAGACCGTTTGGGGGAATTGATCGCAGCCCACCACCATGCGATTCGGCTCCACGCGCAAATCCACGTGGGTCACGGTGACAAAAGGCGCCGCAATGATAGGCAACTGCTCCATACCTTCCGGCTCTTCGGTTACTTCGGTAGAGACCCAGCAGAACCCGCCCGGGTTGATGGGATCTTCGACCAGCCACCAGGTGGAGGTATCGTTGCGCCCAACAGCTTTAAGTGATCGTCCGCCTCGGATTTCGTTCAAGGTCAGGTAGATCGTGCCGGGGCCGAAACGGCAGTTGGCAAGCTCAGAAGTAACTTTGATGGAGAGTTCAACGGGTGTAGGTGTCGGCGAAAGCGCTGTCGGTGTGGGAATGGGGGGGATGGGCGGAGCCGCTGTCGACGTGGGGGGAGGCGCGGTTTGGGTTGCGCATCCCGCCAGGGTTAGGATCACTCCTGCAAACAAGACAAGGTATTTCATGTTTCCTCCTTTATAATGGAACGCAATACCCGCCATCGGCGTTGGAAGGGCAAAGCAATATGAGGTTAAGTGACCCGCTGTTCCTATGTACTGTAACAGAAATTTTTATATTTTGACACCGGCTTGACGCGAATTGGTACTAGTGGGTGATGCGGGGCAGATTGAACGGACATGCGCCTCCTGTCCAAGCCAGATTGGTTATAATCTTTCAATCATTTGGAGGCAACTATGATCGATTTCAAATCCAAACTTGGTAAAAAAGCCATGCGCCACTTGAAAAAGGAATATTTCATCTGGCTCACCACCGTGGATTCAAGCGGCACACCCCAGCCGCGACCCGTCTGGTTCATTCTGGAAGGTGATTCTATTTTGCTTTACAGCCAGCCGAGCGCCTTTAAGCTCAAGCATATTGTCAACAATCCCAATATCGCCTTGCACTTCAATACGGCTGACCCCAAAGGCGAAGAAGATCTTATTATCTTCAAAGGCATTGCCAAAGTTGACCCCAAAGCCAAGCCAGTGAACAAGAACCGCGCTTACATGCGCAAATACCGTGAAGGCATCAAACGTCTCGGCTCGACGCCGCAGAAATTCACAGAAGGATATTCCACGGCAATCCGTATCAAACTCACATCCCTGCGCGGCTGGTGACATGACCAACGAAGAGATCATCCAGCGAACAGCCGATTACATCCGCAGGGAATTTTCGGAAGATTCATCC
>JACAEP010000258.1 GCA_013388795.1 Chloroflexota bacterium
AGTTCGGGGTCAATGCCAAGGTCCTCGATCACTGCCAACGACTGCACAGCGAAGGCTTCGTTCAATTCCATTAAACCAATGTCCTGCATTTTCAAACCGGCGCGTTCAAGGGCTTTTTTAGTCGCAGGCACGGGACCAATGCCCATGATTCTTGGAGGCACTCCGGCTGAGGCAGAGGTCACGATGCTGGCAAGCGGTTTGAGATTCAAGGCTTTGGCTTTTTCTTCGCTCATCAGTAATAATGCGGCGGCTCCGTCATTTAATCCAGACGAATTTCCCGCCGTCACGGTTCCACCTTCGCGGAAAGCCGGCTTGAGTTTGGCGAGACTCTCCACGGTCGTATCGCGGCGCGGACGTTCGTCTGTATCGATCACTTTTGGGTCGCCTTTTTTCTGGGGGATGACAACAGGCACGATCTCCTGTTTGAAGCGTCCGGAGTCAATCGCGGCAATTGCTTTAGAGTGGCTACGCGCAGCAAATTCGTCCTGCTTTTTGCGTGTGATGTGTGGACGCCCGGCGGCGATGTTCTCGGCGGTTTCACCCATTGAGTCGGTTCCATGCATCGCTTTCATTTTGGGATTCGGATAGCGCCAGCCAAGCGCAGTATCGTACGCGGTGAGATTGCCAAAGGAAAACCCCGCCTCTGCCTTTGGAAGTGAATAGGGTGCGCGGCTCATGGATTCGACCCCGCCCGCGATGTACACATCCCCTTCCCCGGCTTTGATGGCGCGCGCCGCCATGTTGATGGCAGTGAGCCCCGAAGCGCACAAGCGGTTAACGGTCACGCCGCCTACTTCCACAGGAAGACCAGCCAGCAATGCCGCCATACGTGCGACATTGCGGTTATCTTCCCCGGCTTGGTTGGCGCAACCCATGAAGACTTCTTCAATTAATGCGGGGTCAATTCGATTGCGTTCAAGAATAGACTTGATGACATGCGCCGCCATATCATCGGGGCGCACAGACGAAAGCATGCCGCCCAATGCTCCAATGGGCGTGCGAATGGCATCAACGATCACGACTTCGGTCATGAAAACCTCCAAAGATTGATACCATGATTCTACCACCCACAAAATAAACAGCGATGGAGGCAACTCTATTGCTGTTTATTTGCAAATTTACTATTCAAAAAATACAGAAACCGGAACCCTCACCCCGTCCATCCATGCATAAACGAAAATTCCTAAGATCGCAATATAGAATAAGATTCCCAACTGCTCTGTTGCAAACACTCTCAAAATCTGTCACTGCGAGCAAAGCGAAGCAGTCTTCCTGCCAGCGCAGGGGATTGCTTCGCCGCTTGCGGCGGCTCGCAATGACATCCTTGCAACAAAGCAATCCCCAACCAATAGAATACGGGGCGCGCATCGCGGCGGATCGAACCGAACCATCTCATGGGAATCTCGCCCGAATACAGCATATAAGCAATAAAAGCGCCAAGAATTAGCATACCAATAATCATCATATCGAGAGGAAGCAGGGTTGTCATCAATGCGTTCATAAAATCTCCGTTTTTTCGAATTATACCTTTTCCAAAGCAATGACCTTTGTACACGCTTGTACATGACGCCTGTCACTACACTCTCCTTTCCGAAAACGACATAATAAAGATGGTGGAGAAATTCACCCAAGTTTGTCATACTTACAAAACCTGAAGGAGATCCAATGGCAGCAAAAGGCTGGATCGAAGTTAGCGATACGTATTGCAAAGGCTGCGAACTTTGCATCAGTGCCTGTCCACAAGGGGTGATGGAATTGAACATGGCACACCTTACCCCCAAGGGCTACCACCCCGCGCACACGTTCAAAGACGGTTGCACGGGGTGTGCTATTTGTGCGGTGGTTTGCCCGGATGCGGCGATCACGGTTTATCGTGAAATGACAAAGGCGGTTGCCGCAACAGCGGCTCCCGCGTAACAAAAAAGAAAGATGAAAGAACCCCGCCTCTTCCTTCTTTCATCTTTCCTCATATTTACGCAACCAAATCCAATGGAGAACTAAATGCCAAAAGAATTATGGAAAGGCAATGAAGCCATCGCAGAAGCCGCCGTGCGGGCAGGGCTGGAAGCGTACTTTGGTTATCCCATCACCCCGCAGACGGAAATCCTCGAATACCTCTCGCGCCGCATGCCCGAACTTGGACGCGCCTTTGTGCAAGCTGAATCAGAACTCGGCGCGATCAACATGGTGTATGGGGCAGCCTGCACCGGCGTACGCGTGATGTCGTCCTCTTCATCACCGGGCATAAGCCTGATGATGGAGGGTTTATCGTATATTGCGGGAACGGAAATTCCCGCCGTTTTAGTGAACGTCATGCGCGGCGGACCGGGTTTGGGCAATATCGCCCCGGCGCAAAGCGATTACAACCAAGCGGTGCGCGGCGGCGGGCATGGAGATTATCCGCGCATTGTGTTGGCGCCCGCTTCTGTGCAGGAAGCCATTGATCTCACCACACTATCATTTGACCTTGCGGAAAAATATCGCATGATCACCATGATCATCCTCGATGGCTCAACGGGACAGATGATGGAACCGGCTGAAATGACTGCATTGAGTGAACCCAAACGCAAAAACTTCGAATGGGCGACCAATGGCGCAATGAATCGTGAGCGTAGAATCCTCTCTTCCATCTATCTCAATCCGCTCGATGAAGAAAAGACCAATCTGCGCATGCTCAAGAATTGGAAGAACGTGCAGGCCAACGAAGTGCGCTACAAGGAATACTTCCTTGAAGACGCAAAATATGTCATTGTTGGCTTTGGCACAGCGGGGCGCGTTGCGCTTTCGGCAGTCCGCGAGGCGCGCGCGCAAGGCATCAAGGTCGGTTTGTTAAGACCGATCACCGTCAGCCCGTTCCCGTATGAAGCGCTGGATCAACTCACAAGTCAGGCTGAGGCGTTCCTTGTCGCCGAGATGAACATGGGACAAATGCTCGATGACGTTCTCCTCACCGTTCGCGGACGAGTCCCAGTCGAATTTTATGGACGACCCGGCGGCGTAGTGCCCTTCCACAATGAAATTCTGGATGAAATTCACCGCATCGCTACTGGACCTGTAACGGTTCAAACAGACCCAAGAGAATCCTGGCTGACAAGGATGTACGGCAATCTTAAGATTGCCGTACCGTGAGGAATCATGACAACTGAAAATCTCGTTTACGAAAGACCCGAAGCCTTTACCGAAATGCCCACCCACTATTGCCCGGGCTGTACGCACGGCGTGGCGCATAGACTGGTGGCAGAAGTTTTGGATGAAATGGGCATTGTAGATAAAACCATCGGCGTTGCGCCGGTGGGATGTGCTGTCTTCGCTTACAACTATTTTGACACCGACTTTGTCGAAGCCCCGCACGGACGCGCCCCCGCAATGGCAACCGGCGTGAAACGTGTGCTGCCCGACCGCGTGGTTTTCACCTACCAAGGCGACGGCGACCTGGCATCCATTGGCATGGGCGAGATCGTCCATGCGGCAGCGCGCGGCGAGAATATCACCGTCATCTTCATCAACAACGCAAACTATGGCATGACTGGCGGACAGATGGCGCCGACCACTTTGCCAGGCATGAAGACATCTTCCTCGCAAAGCGGACGCGATGTTGAAACGCAAGGCTACCCCATCAAAGTATCGGAGATGCTTTCCACATTGGAGGGCGTTGGCTATTGTGCGCGCCGCTCACTGCACGACCCGAAGAACATTCGCCTTGCGAAGAAAGCCATCCGTACCGCGTTTGAGACCCAGGTGCGCGGGCTCGGCTTCTCGATGGTGGAATTGCTCTCCACCTGCCCAACGAACTGGGGCATGACCCCGGTCAACGCGTTGAAGTTTGTGGAAGAGCGCATGATCCCCGCCTACCCGCTGGGCGATTACAAGATCAGTGATGCGATCAAGCAGATAAAAGTATAGCGATACTCGATGACACGATATTCGATCATCGAGTATCGGTTTTTGAATATCAAAGGAGCAAAGCGACTTATGCAAAAAGAAATCATCATCGCAGGCTTTGGCGGGCAGGGCGTTCTGTTTGGCGGGCAGGTGCTTGCCTACGCCGCCATGGATAACGGGCTGGACGTGACTTGGATTCCCTCGTACGGACCTGAAATGCGCGGCGGGACAGCGAACTGCACTGTGGTCATTGCAGACCATGAGATCGGTTCCCCCTTGGTGAAAAATCCGCCGCTGGCGATTGCCCTCAACCTGCCCTCGTTCGATAAATACGAAGAGACGCTTGCGAAAGGCGGCACGCTGGTGGTCAACAAATCCATGGTGGACCATGCCCAGCGCCGAAACGACATCCATACCCTGTTCGTGCCGTGCAGCGAGATCGCCGAAGAGATCGGCGACCGCAAACTCCTAAACATGGTGGCGGTCGGGGCGTTGCTCACATCCCTGCCGGAGATCAAGGTGGAGGATGTGGAAAAGGCCCTGGAAGGACATTTGCCCGCAAGGCACAAACACCTTTTGCCGAAGAATTTTGAAGCCCTCAAACGCGGATTTGAACATGCGCAGAAGGAGTGGGATAAAATTCCGGCATAAATAGAAAGTGGGAAGTGGAAAGTAGAAGCCCGTCACTGAGAATGAAGGCGGGCTTTTTTGTTAGAATGGTTATGGCAGGAGAAAATTTTATGAACAAACGCATCAACATTTCATCCGGCGCGAAGTGGGAAGATATCGTCGGTTACTCACGAGCCGTCAGAGTCGGGAATACCATCGAAGTCGCGGGGACAACCGCCGTGGATGAAGAGGGCAAGACCGTCGGAGTAAATAACCCATACGAACAAGCCCGTTATGCGCTTGCGAAGATCGAAAAGGCTTTACAGGCGGCAGGCGCATCCATGAAGGATGTCGTCCGCACGCGGATCTTCGTGACGGATATTTCCAAATGGGAGGAGATCGGCAGGGCACACGGAGAATTCTTCCGCGAGATCAAGCCCGCCGCTTCCATGATCGAAGTGAAAGGATTGATCAGCCCTGAGTTAATGGTGGAAATAGAAGTGACAGCGCTTGTTTCAATTTAACGCGGGAAAGTCACAACCACCTGCAAGCCGCCTTCGGGTAAATTCCGCGCTTCGATAACCCCACCCTGAGCTTCGACCAACTGTTTGGCAATCGCCAGTCCCAATCCCGTTCCGCCTGAACTGCGCGAGCGGGATTTGTCCTTGCGCCAGAAACGGTCAAAGATGAAGGGCTGGTCCGCTTCGGGGATTCCCGTTCCGCTATCGTTGACTGAGAGAGTCGCGGCGTGTTCATCGGCGGAAATTTCGATCCACACCCTGCCGTCTTCGGGGATGTAGCGCAACGCATTGCCCACCAAATTGGCGATGACCTGCTCTGTCCGCTGGGCGTCGGCGGTGACGATGACGTTTTCCGGTAGTTGATTCAACACGAGGGATATTTTCTTCTCACCGGCTTCGGCCTGAAAGAGATCAATTACGTGCCGGGCAAGGTTGCCCAAATCCACAGGCTTGGATTCAAAATGCAACTGGCGCGACTCGGCAAGGGTCAGCAGGCGCAGATCGTCCACCAGCCTTTCCAGCAGGTAGGCTTGTTCCAAAGAGGTGGAGACAGGAGTCCCTGTTTCGGGGTACACGCCATCCACGATGCCTTCGAGCCGTCCGCGAATGACCGACAGCGGAGTGCGCAGTTCGTGGGCAATATCGGCAAGCATGTCGCGCCGTTCGCGGTCGCTGCGTTCGAGCGAAGCCGCCATCTCGTTGAAACTCTCGGAAAGGCTGCGCAGATCCTGCGGTCCTTCTTTTGGAATGCGCGTTTCGAGTTTCCCATCTGCCACGGCGCGCGCGGCGTAGATC
>JACAEP010000109.1 GCA_013388795.1 Chloroflexota bacterium
ATCAAAGCCCTGCTCGATTCGCAAACGCCCGTCTGCACCATCTTTGGCAAGACGTGGAATTTGCACGTCACCGAAGTGCTGCAAACCACACTCGAAGATAACCTGCGCATCATTGAAGATTCGGTTGCCTATCTCAATGCCAACGACAAGCGCGTCATCTACGATGCCGAACATTTCTTCGACGGCTACAAAGCGGATTCATCCTATGCGCTCGAAACCTTGAAGGCTGCCATTCGCGGCGGCGCGGAAACGGTCGTACTGTGCGACACCAACGGCGGGACACTGCCGTGGGAAGTGGAAGCCATTCTCCGCGAGATCAGGCCAAAGTTGAATCATCCGTTTGGAATGCATACGCATAACGACTCCGAAGCGGCGGTCGTCAATGCGCTGATCGGCGTGCGCGAAGGCGCCATTCAGGTGCAGGGAACCATCAACGGCGTGGGAGAACGCTGCGGCAACGCCAACTTATGCTCCATCATGGCAGATTTGGAACTCAAGATGGGTTATGAATGTTTGCCCAAAGGAAACATTCAACACTTATATGACTTGTCTCATTTCGTAGCAGAAGTGGCGAACATCACACCTGACGAACATTTGCCTTTCGTAGGCAAATCGGCATTTGCGCACAAAGGCGGCGTGCATGTCGCGGCGATGCGCCGCTCGGCGCAGTCGTACCAGCATGTGGAGCCTGAACGCGTGGGTAACAAGATGCGCGTTGTGGTTTCCGATTTGTCCGGGCGCGGCAACTTGCTCAGCAAAGCCGAAGAACACGGCGTGGAAGTGGAGGGGTCCGAAGTCATTCCCATCCTGAACGAAATCAAAGAACTCGAAGCGCGCGGCTTCTCTTTTGAAGCGGCAGAGGCGTCTGTTGCCATCATGCTGAAGCGGCAGGAATACGGCTACAAACCGCCCTTTGAATTAATTGACTTTTTTGTCAATGTTGAACACAGACAGGGACGCGGCATCTTCGCCGAAGCCATGGTCAAAGTCCGCGTGCAAGACGAGGTATTGCACACCGCCGCCGAAGGCAACGGCCCCGTCAACGCGCTCGATATCGCGTTGCGAAAGGCGCTGATTGGTTATTATCCGCAGATCAAGAACTTCACCTTGTCCGATTACAAAGTCCGCATCTTGGATTCCGATCACGGCACCGAAGCCATTACCCGCGTCCTCATCGACACCCGCAACGCCACCTCCCGCTGGAGTACCGTCGGCGCGGGGACGAACATCATCGAAGCCAGTTGGCGCGCTTTAGCGGATTCGGTGGAGTATGGATTAATGATCGCGCATTAATATGTAGGGATAACCGCAAGGGTTATCCCCGATAATAAAAACAAACAAGCGGACACAAGGCAAGCCGTGTCCCTACGGAGAACCATGAACTTCAAAATCACCCTCCTCCCCGGCGATGGCATCGGCCCCGAAGTGGTCGGCGAAGCCGTGCGCGTGCTGGAAAAAGTTGCCAGCAAATACAATCACGATTTCAATTTTCAAGAACGTCTGATGGGCGGCTGCTCCATTGATAAATACGGCAAGTCCATCACTGATGAAACCCTCGCCGATTGCCAAGCCTCCGACTCGGTTTTGCTCGGCGCCGTTGGTGGACCGAAATGGGATGACCCCAATGCCAAAGACCGCCCTGAGCGTGGTTTGCTTGCATTGCGCAAAGGCTTGGGTGTGTTTGCCAATTTACGCCCGGTCAAAGTCCACCCGGCGTTGATCGATGCCTCGCCGCTCAAGCCCGAAAAGCTCAAAGGTGTCGACATCATCGTTGTACGCGAACTCACCGGCGGCTTGTATTTTGGTCAGCCCAAGACCCGTGAAATGGTCGCTGGCAAAGAACGCGCTGTGGATACGCTCGAATATTATGATTACGAGATCAAGCGCGTGGTCGAACTCGCTTTTCAACTTGCAAAGGGACGCAGGAAAAAAGTCACCTCGGTGGATAAAGCCAACATCCTCGAATCTTCGCGCATGTGGCGACAAATCGCCTCAAACATCGGGAAAGCGAATCCTGACATCGAGCTTGAGCATACGCTGGTAGATACTGCCGCCATGCGCCTCATCACCGCCCCGGCATGGATGGATGTGGTCGTCACGGAAAACATGTTCGGCGACATCCTCACGGATGAAGCGTCTGTTTTAGCAGGGTCGATGGGGATGTTGCCCTCTGCCAGTTTGGGCCAGGCAACTGTCGGCTTATATGAGCCGATTCACGGGTCCGCTCCAGATATTGCTGGAAAGGGAATCGCAAATCCTATTGGTACAATCCTCTCTTCAGCGATGATGTTACGGCACTCGTTCAAGTTGGAAGTAGAAGCGACTGCCATTGAAGCAGCAGTGGATGCGGCGATTACAGACGGAGTCCGTTCGGCAGACCTCGGCGGCGCGTTAACCACCCGTCAGATGGCGGATGAAATTATCAACAGGCTGTAGAGATAACCCTCGCGGTTATCATCATCTTATAAAAATCAGGATAGGGGCAGTCCCTATCCCAACAAAAGGAGAATGAGTTATGGGAATGGAGTCCAAATTTATTTGGAAAAATGGGGAATTGGTGCCATTCGAGCAGGCGACCTTGCACTTTTTGACGCCTGCTTTGCATTATGGCGCTGCTGTCTTTGAAGGCATTCGTTCGTATAACACCCCCAAGGGACCGGCGGTCTTTCGCCTGCGCGAGCATGTGGAGCGTTTGTTTGCATCGGCTCGCGTTTTGGGTTTTCGCGAATTTCCGTGGGATGTGGATGAACTGATAAAAGCCCACAAGGATACCGTCCGCGTGAACGGTTTCACCGATTGTTACATCCGTCCGCTTCTTTATCTGGATCAGGGCGGCTGGAATTTAAACGTGGATTACGGCAAGCCTTCGTTGATGATTGCTGTGTGGGAGTGGAATAACTATCTCGGCGACGACGCGCTGGCGAAGGGGATTCGCGCGAATATCTCATCGTTCACCCGCCATCACATCAATGTGACCATGACCAAGGCGAAGATTTCGGGCAATTACGCCAACAGCGTTCTTGCCAAGACCGAATCGGAGCGCAACGGTTTCCAGGAAGCCATCATGCTTGACCCGCAGGGATATATTGCTGAATGTACGGGGGAGAATCTTTTCGTGGTTCGTCATGGCACGATTTATACACCGTCCACTGCCCCCGTGTTGGAAGGCATTACTCGTCATTCGCTGGTGACGATTGCGAATGACCTCGGCTACGAAGTGAGGGAAGCGCCCATTTCCCGCGACCAACTCTATATTGCTGATGAAGTCTTTGTCTGCGGCACGGCGGCGGAAGTGATCGGTCTGAGCGAAATCGACTACCGCAAGATCGGCGACGGGCGCACCGGTCCCATCACCCG
>JACAEP010000248.1 GCA_013388795.1 Chloroflexota bacterium
GGCTGCCAACTGCGGTCATTCAAAATGATGCGGACTCTTGGCGTGTGAATACTTCGGCAACGCCTGCTGGGGCAAACGATAAGCAATCTTGGCAGCTTTCACAGAACGGCTCTCTCGTGGTTTCATACGCCTACATCTATCATGCCAAACTCATCTTCGCAACAGAGCAATAGTAAATCCTTATTCTTAAAAAGAAACACTGTCCTTAGGCGTTGCAACATTTAATTTGCAAAGGGGAGTATATGACTACCATATTGAAAAATCAGGCTGTTTCGCAGGTTAAGTCCTCAGGCGGACGGCAAAACGGGCGGAAAAAGAAAAACAGAACATAAATTCTGTTATACTGCCTTTATTGTCATTCTGAGCCGCGCTCTTGCCTTTTGCGGCGAAGAATCTCTCCCATGCTCGGCAGTCTTGCTAATCTAGGGTAGAGAGCCTTCGGTTGCGAAGAGCGCGCTCCCTCAGGGTGACACAAAGGTGACCCTTATGGCAAAAACGAAAACCCACACCCGATATGTCTGCCAGCAATGCGGACGTGTCGCCGCATCTTACATGGGCAAATGCCCGCAGTGTAGCGCCTTCGACAGCATGGTCGAGGAAGTCATCCACGATGAACCCGTTGCAAAGAAGGGAGCGGGGAACGTTCGCGGCTTGAGCGGACGTTCAGAGCCGCGCCCCATTTCTGAGGTCAGTGGTGAGGCGGAAGATCGCGTTCACCTGCCCATCGGTGAGTTCGCGCGCGTGCTCGGCGGCGGCATCGTCCCCGGCTCCATCGTGCTCGTGGGCGGCGACCCGGGCATTGGCAAATCCACGCTCATGCTGCAAATGGCAATGGAGATGGCAAAGGTTCAACGCGTGCTGTATGTTTCGGGCGAAGAGTCTGAACGGCAGATCAAGATGCGCGCCTCGCGTCTGTTCAACGGCGGGAAGGATATGCCCAAGGATCTGCTGTTGGTGACGGAGACGAATCTTGAAGTGATCTTCAGCCACGTCCGCGAATCAAAACCGGACCTGCTCATTGTCGACTCCATCCAGACCACCTATCTCTCTGAATTGGATTCTTCGGCTGGCTCGGTTTCGCAGGTGCGCGAATGTTCGTCGCAATTGCGTGAGTTGGCGAAATCCAGCGGTGTGACGGTCTTCATGATCGGGCATGTGACCAAAGAAGGCGCGATTGCTGGTCCGCGCGTGTTGGAGCATATCGTGGATACGGTTCTGTATCTCGAAGGCGACCGCTTCCAGGCGTATCGTCTGTTGCGTTCAGTAAAGAATCGCTTTGGTGCGACCTCTGAAGTAGGCGTGTTCGAAATGCGCGAAGGCGGCATGATCGAAGTGACAAATCCTTCCGAGGCGTTTTTGGCGGAGCGTTTGGTGAATGCCGCCGGGTCTGCCATTGCCGTGACGATGGAAGGCACGCGCCCCATCCTTGTGGAGGTGCAGGGACTGACTTCGCCGACTCAATTTGGAAATGCGCGCCGCACGCCCAATGGCGTGGACTTCAATCGTCTGTTGTTGATTACCGCCGTGTTGACCCGCCGCGTGGGCTTGAAACTTGCCGAGCAGGATGTCTTCGTCAACGTGGTAGGCGGCATTCAAATTGACGAACCCGCCGCGGACTTAGCCGTTGCCGCCGCTATCGCCTCTTCATGGCGGGACGTGCCCATTCAAGCCAATGTGGTGTTGATCGGTGAAATCGGCTTGGCAGGTGAGTTGCGTATGCCGGGTCAAATGGTGGCGCGATTGAAAGAAGCGCAGAAATTGGGCTTTAAAACTGCCATCGTCCCAAAAGCGATTCGCAACCCCCATTCTGGGGGCATCGGTTCAGAATACCCGAAGGGAATCGAGGTCATCGAAGTCCGCTCGGTGGACCAGGCGCTGGATAAGGCGTTGAAGAAAGAGAAGTAGAGAGACTTCATTGCGAGGAGGGCGCTCTCCCCGACAAAGCAATCTCAGGACTGAGTCGGGGGATTGCTTCGGGCAAAGGACAAAGACGCCCTCGCAATGACCAAAGGAGTAGTATGTGCCGAAGCATTAAACCCCTTAGAAATATAGATCACCCCGCCACTGAGCAGGAGATTTACGAAGCGGCTCTGCAATACGTAAGAAAAGTGAGTGGATACCGCAAGCCGTCCAAAGCCAATCAAGAAGCATTCAATAAAGCAATCGAAGAAGTGGCGATTGCGACGAGAAATATATTGGCAAACTTAAGGACAGTCGAAAGTCAAAGGTCAAGCTGCGACCTTTGACTCTTACTACTACCCGCAACCTGTAACCTGCCCGCCCCGTATACCTCCTTAGCAATAACCTGAGGAGGTTTTTTCTTATGTCTAAATTGATAACCTTTATCGCAATTCTCGCGCTGGCAACCCTGGCGTGTGGAATTAGCGTCCTACAACCGCCCACCCCACAACCCGAAGTGACCGAAGATATTAAGGTGGAATATCCAGATTCGGACGAGATCAATTTGAAACTTCAGTTTGGCGCAGGCGACCTGACTCTCAACCCCGGCGCAGACATGCTTGTGGATGGAACCGCCACATTTAACTACGACGAACTCAAACCAAAGATCATGACCGATGGCGGCGATGTCGAAGTCCGCGTGGGTGATGGAGATTTTAATATCCTCCCGAATTTCAACAACCTCAAGAACGAATGGGACTTGAAACTCGGCGACCAGCCCATGAACCTTGCGATTGACTCGGGCGCGTATGACGGCAAACTCGAATTGGGCGGACTCTCGCTGACCCGCCTCGATATTTCGGACGGCGCTTCGAACGTGGAGATCAACTTTTCAGAACCCAATCTGGTGGAGATGAGCGCCTTCACCTATCAGACCGGCGCTTCGGATGTAAATATCACCGGGCTGGCAAACGCCAATTTCGCGCTCATGGATTTCTCCTCTGGCGCGGGAGATTACACCCTCGATTTCTCCGGCGAAATGCAACGCGACGCCTCGGTCAAAATTGAGACCGGATTCAGCAACCTCATCATCATCGTCCCCGAAGGGGTGGACGCCATAGTCACAGTGCAGGGAGGGCTGTCGAATGTGAATGCAAGCCCCGGCTGGGAGCGAAGCGGAAATAACTACACCCAAAAAGGGGAAGGTCCCACACTCACCTTCGTCGTTGAAATGAGCGCTGGCAATCTCACTCTGGCGAGATAAAATCAGACCTGACAGGTTTATAAAGATCTGTCAGGTCTTTCCAATTAAGCGCGAAAGGTCATAATTCAGCCGTGACCTCTATCACTTGCCTTGCGCCAGTTCTCACAATAAAATCGTGATTATGGGTAATTTTTACCTGTATTAAGCGAGGTTACTATGCAAATCACCCGCCAGGCCGACTATGCTGTTCGAGCAGTTTTACACCTTGCCCGTAATGTCGAGTCCCGCACTGCAACCAGCGCGATTGCCGAAGAACAAAAGATCCCCCCTTCCTTCCTCGCCAAGATCATCTCGCAGCTATCCATTGCCGGGCTTTTGCACACGTCACGCGGCGCGCGCGGCGGTGTGACCCTTGCCCGCGAACCCAAGGAGATTACCCTGCTCGAAGTGATTGAAGCCATTGACGGTCCCATTCAACTGAATGAATGTGTCGGTGACACAGGCAGCTGCTCCTTCGACAAAAATTGTCCGCTGCGCCCGGTTTGGTGTGAAGCACAGGAAGATCTGGTAAAGCGCCTCAAAGGCACAAACTTTGCAGATATGGTCGCAAAGGGCGAACTTGCGGCATAAGCGCAAAGATTTCAAAGCCTCTCGGCTATAATTGCCGGGAGGCTTTTTTATACACCCTTTGGGCCGTCCCCCTGCGGGTAATTTTCACCAGTAAGGATGAAACCATGAAAAAGAACCATGGATTGTTATTCGCCATTGCGCTTGTGATGACCGCCCTGGCTTGCGCCATTCCAGGGCTGCCCACCGGCTCTGTTGCGCCGCCAACGCCAGATACACGACTTGAGCAAATGGTCGCTGAAACCGTCTCTGCTGCCCTGCAACTCACCCAGCCAGCAGACTCCTTTGCTGCCGAAGCATTCACCCCCACCCCTGTGCCAACCGTCACCAAGACCCCCATTCCCGCCACCGAAATAGGAACAACGGAAGAAACCCTGCTCGATAAAACCGCAGACGGCTCCACCACGTTCATTGACCTGCCCGCCAAATACCAGGTCAACATTCCCACAGAATGGCTGCCCCTGCGCATCAATGGACAGGAATTCCTGAATGCCGGACTCCTGCCCGAGGCAGCCAACCCTGCCATCCAACGTTCGCTTGCCGCCATCAGCGGCCAAGACCCGAATGTCTTCCGTCTCTTCATGCTCGATGTTAATGAAGAACATATCGACGGCGGCTTCGTTACCAACATCAATCTGGTCTGGGACCAGCAAATGGAAGCCGTTTTCGTCACCGACACCGACATCCAGGCGATTGCCAACGTTCTGCCCAACTCATTGAAAGACAGTCAGGTGCTGGGGGCAGAGGTCAAAACATCCAAGAACGAACTTCCCTACGGCGTCATCACTGTTCAAACCCCTGCGCTTACTCAGGAAGGCGCGCGCATTGTCATCTTACAAAAATTGGCGTATTTCGACCTGCCTGCAGGGACGCTTTCCATCACCTTATCCACCACAGAAAAATGGCAAACGACCGTGGAACCTTCCTTTGAAGGTATTCTCGACTCGCTTATTATTTTGGAATAGGAGTCTGCATGCCCGCCCCCCGCACCATTCGCGCCCCACGTGGAACGCAATTAACCTGCAAGAACTGGTTAAGTGAAGCCGCCTATCGCATGATCCAAAACAACCTCGACCCCGAAGTGGCGGAAAAACCCGAAGACCTCGTCGTCTATGGCGGGAGGGGCAAAGCCGCCCGTTCGTGGGAAGCCTTCGATGCGATCCTTGAGTCACTTAAGAATCTTGAAGAGGATGAAACCCTGCTCGTCCAATCGGGCAAGCCGGTTGTCGTTTTCAAATCGCACAAGGATGCGCCTAAAGTCTTAATTGCCAACTCCAACATCGTGCCACATTGGGCAACGTGGGAAACCTTCGATGAGTTAGCCCAAAAGGGACTCATCATGTATGGGCAGATGACCGCCGGTTCGTGGATCTACATCGGCACGCAGGGCATCTTGCAGGGAACATACGAGACCTTCGGCGCGCTTGCCAAACTTAAAGGCTGGGGCTCGCTCAAAGGGAAATTCGTTCTCACGGCGGGACTCGGCGGTATGGGCGGCGCGCAGCCGCTTTCCATCACCATGAACGAAGGCGTCGGCTTGATCGTCGAAGTGGACCCTGAGCGCGCCGAACGCCGCCGCGCCATTGGCTATGTGGATATGGTCGTGGATACCCTCGAAGAAGCCATGACGTTGGTGGAAGAAAACGTCAAGAACAAAACGCCAAAATCCATCGGGCTGATCGGCAACGCGGCAGATGTGTACAGCGAACTCTCGCAGCGTGGAATCATTCCGGATGTGGTGACAGACCAAACGTCGGCGCATGAGGCGTTGTTTTACGTTCCGTCCGGGGTATCCATCACCGCCGCGAATCAATTACGCGTGAGCGATCCCGAAAAATATAAAAAGATGGCAATGGATTCCATGTCCACGCATGTGCGCGCGATGCTTGCCTTTCAACGCGCCGGCGCGGAAGTGTTTGACTATGGCAACAATATCCGCCAGCAGGCGTATAACAATGGCGTAGCCGATGCGTTTGAATTCCCCGGTTTTGTGCCTGCTTACATCCGCCCATTGTTCTGTGAGGGCAAGGGGCCTTTCAGGTGGGTGGCATTATCCGGCGACCCCGAAGATATTTACGCCACCGACCAAGCCATCATGGAGTTGTTCCCCGATGACGCGCACCTGCATCGCTGGTTGAAGATGGCCCGCGAGAAAGTTCCGTTTCAAGGGTTGCCCGCGCGCATTTGCTGGCTTGGTTATGGAGAACGCGTAAAAGCAGGTTTGAAATTCAATGAACTGGTTGCAAGCGGCAAGCTCAAAGCGCCGATTGTGATCGGGCGTGACCATTTGGACAGCGGCTCCGTCGCATCACCCAACCGCGAAACCGAAGCGATGAAAGACGGCTCAGACGCGATTTCAGATTGGGCGATCCTCAATGCCATGATCAACGCTGTGGGCGGCGCAACTTGGGTATCGTTCCATCATGGCGGGGGGGTGGGTATGGGATATTCCCAACATGCCGGTCAGGTCATCGTTGCCGATGGCACACCCGAAGCCGCAGCACGGCTTGAGCGTGTTCTCACCACCGATCCCGGCATGGGCGTCGTCCGCCATGCCGATGCCGGGTATGAGATCGCCATCGAAGCCGCCAAACGGCATGGCATCAAAATGCCGATGTTGAGATAGGACGGCAGACCGCCGATGGAAGACTGCGGTCTGCCGTCAAAAAAACGTCAATGCCCTGCCTGCAAAACGGAGTTCCTCACTGAAACGCCTCATCGTCATACCCCTTGCGTTCCTCCTCGCCGCCTGCGCGGGGCTTCCCAACATTTGGGGAAGTTCGCTGCCGCCTGTGCCGCCGCCCACCGCCATCGTTCTGCCAAGCCAACCGCCCACCTACACGCTCATCCCCCCCACCATCGAAGCGGCGGTCACATCCACCCCCAGTTTGACAGCCACGGCCACATCCATACCCGCGCCAACCTTCACCTCCAGTTTGACCCC
>JACAEP010000329.1 GCA_013388795.1 Chloroflexota bacterium
CGGCCACCAACTGGCCCGTCTGCGATTCGTTGATCGCTTTGGCCAACGTCCGCGCAATCATCCCGGTGCCCAAGATTCCCCAGCCAAGTTTTGTCATGAGGGTGGTTGTTACGAGACAAGCAGGGGAAATGCAACGCTGGAGCGATGGACGGGAAAACCACCGGATGGAAAATGCCGCGCTGGCTGGCTCATCGGGCGCGACCCGGGGCCAGAATCAGTGGCGGAGGGAGCGGGATTCGAACCCGCGAGGGCTGTTACACCCCACACGCTTTCCAGGCGTGCTCCTTAAACCACTCGGACACCCCTCCGTCAGGGTGGCGGCAGTGTACCGGTGGCGGCGGCGCGCGTCAATCGGTCCCGCACCGCCAGGCCGAGGCCGGTCGGCGGCGGCAGCAGCGCGAGAATGACGGGCACGCCGCGCTCGTCGAGGTCGCGAAGTTGGGCAAACAGGGTGGCTGCGGTGGGGATGAGGATGCCGGCTCCGGGAAGTTGCCGGGCGCGGGCGCGCAGGTCCGTTTCGGTTTCGAACAACTCCACGCGGGCGTGCGGGGCGTAATGTTTCAGTGTCATGCCGGGGGCGGTGACATGTTCGTCGGCGACGGGGCCGGCCAGTGGCGCGTGGTCGAGTTGTTCGCGCGGGATGGCGCCGGGGCGAAGGATGACGGGCGGGTTTTGGGTGAGGTCGAGGATGGTGGATTCGAGACCGAGTTCGGTGGGGCCGCCGTCGAGGATCATGTCCACGCGGTTGCCGAGATCGGCGGCGACATGTTCGGCGCGGGTGGGGCTGGGGCGGCCGAATTGATTGGCGCTGGGGGCGGCGATGGGCAGTTGGGCGGCGGTCAAGAGGGCGGCGGCGACGGGGTGGCGCGGTTGGCGGAGGGCAATGGTGGGGCGGCCGGCCGTGACTTCGTCGGGCACGTGGGGCGCGCGCGGGACGATGAGGGTGAGTGGGCCGGGCCAGAAGGCGGTGGCCAGTTCGTGGAAGCGGGGTGGGAGATGATCCGCGAGACGGCGGGCCATTTCGATGCCGGTGACGTGGACGATCAGAGGATCCCAAGCCGGTCGTTGTTTGGCGGCGAAGATGGTGCGGACGGCGACCGGGTCGAGGGCGTGGGCGCCGAGGCCGTACACGGTTTCCGTGGGGAAAGCGACGAGGCCTCCGTCGCGGAGGATTTTGGCGGCGCGGGTGATGTTGGCGGGGGTGGCCGGGACCATGTGGCGCGGAGAGTCTCACAGGTGGGAGCGGTTTTCAATTTGGTTCGCCGCGGGGCGGCGGTTGCAGAATTGGACAGAACGCCAAGCGCGTTGGGCGGTGGCACTTCGAGTGCTAAATGGGACGGCATGCAAGCATTGCGGGAAATGGCGCGACCACGGACGGCGTTGATTGCGGAGGATGACAAGCGGATTGGGGAATTGGTGGAGGAGGCGCTAACGGAGGCCGGGTTTGAAACCCGGTATGTGGCGGATGGGGTGGCGGCGATCAATGAGATTCTCGAGTCGAAACCGGATGTGGTGGTTTTGGATTTGGTGTTGCCGCGGTTGCGGGGACAGGATGTCTGCAGCATGGTGCGCAAGAGTCCGGTGGTGAATCGGACCGCGATCGTGGTGATTTCGGGGGCGGTGCCGGCGGAGGGTCGGCCGGACGTGTTTCGGCTGGGGGCGGATGATTTTGTGTCGAAGCCGTTTCGGCCGGACGAGTTGGTGGCGCGGGTGCAGGCGGTGTGTCATCGGGCGGCGCATCGGCAACGGTTTGCCGAATAGGCGGCTTGGACTTTTGGCGGGGGCTGGAGTACCATCGGTCGGGAGGAAGGTGGTAGATGGATATTTTGATTCACTCGGATGGACTGGTGGTGAAGGAAGATTTGCGCGCCGCGATCGAGGGCAAGATTGGTCGCGTGGAACAGTATGCGCCGCGGGCGCTGCGCGCGCGGGTTTATTTGCGCAAGACCAGCGCGCATCCGTCGCCCCGGCAGTATTCCGTGCGCGTCCTTTGCGAAGTGCCGGGCAAGGATGTCAGTTGCGAGCAGTACGGCGAGGACGTGTTGTCGGCGGTGGACATTGTGGCGGAGAAGATCGAGCGGTTGTTGCGCAAGCGCAAGACGGATCGGCTTGCCCGGCGAACACGCACGGCGCGCCGGAAGTAGCCGGGCGCGCCCGGAGGGATTTGAACCCCCAACCCCCGGTTCCGAAGACCGGTGCTCTATCCAGTTGAGCTACGGGCGCGGCAGGTCGTCGCGGGATGAAAATGGTGGAGAGAGATGGATTCGAACCATCGAAGGCATAAGCCAGCAGATTTACAGTCTGCCCCGTTTGGCCACTTCGGTATCTCTCCGTGACGCGGCGCGGCCGGTATGTAGCAGAATGGCCGGCGCGAAACAAACCCGAATTGCGAGCCGCGATTTATGGGTGGTTGGCGGGTCTTCTGCAAGCTCAAATCCGGTCGGGGTCAGTACGTCGCGACGCCTTCGGCGCGGACGATGTGTTCGAGGCGGGCCGCGATGAATTCATAGCCGGCCTCGTTGGGGTGAATCTGGTCGGTCATCAAGTGGCGCTGGTTCAGGACGCCGTCGAGGATGTTGGGGACGTACAGGACCCGGTGGTGGTGAGCGAGCTGGCGAAACCGTTTGTGGTACTGGTCGAGCGCGGTGGCGCTGCGGATGCCGATCAGCACGACGCACGTGCCGTGGGCGTGGAGCCGTTCGAGGATGCGGTCGAGGTTGGCGAAGGTGGTTTCCGGCGGGATGCGTTGGAGGCTGTCGTTGCCGCCGAGGCAGACGAGGGCAACGCGGGGGTCGGCGGCCAGCACGTCATCGAGCCGGGCCAGGGCGTCGGCCGTGGTGTCGCCCGGTACGCCGTAGTTGTAGATGGTGCGACCCAACCGGCGGCCGAGTTGCGCCGGGTAATCGAAGCCCTCGCGGGCGCCGGTGCCGGCGGTGAGACTGTCGCCCAACGCCACCCAGTTGGCGCCGCCGGTCGGCGGGTGGTTTCGGTAGGCGGCGCGGCCGCAGGCGAGCAGGGCCGGCAGGATCAGCAATGCGACCGGTTTCACGCGGCCATCCGTAGCATGAACGGGGCGGCGCGTACAGCGTGCTTGTTGACATTCGGTTTTTGGTCTGGTCAACTGCCGGCCCATGCTGCTCGAAGAAATCCAGAACAAGACGGCCGACCTCCGCCAACGTCATGCGGCGTTGCGGAGGTTTCTTTGACGAGGCCAAACTTCGCGCGCGGCTGGCCGAGTTGGAGAGTGTGATGGCCGGGCCGGCGTTTTGGGCCGACCCGAACCAGGCGCGCGAGCTGACAAACGAGGCGACGACGATCCGGCGGCGGCTGGAGACGTTGACGGAACTGGATCGGAAAATCTCCGACGCGGAGGTGTTGCTGGAGCTGGGCGAGGCGGCCGGCGAGATTGAGCGGGAACTGACGGCGGCCGAGCAGCGGTTCAATCAGTTTGAGCTGGAGAATCTGCTGAACGAGCCGCACGACGACGCCAACGCGATCTTCAGC
>JACAEP010000146.1 GCA_013388795.1 Chloroflexota bacterium
AATGAAAACCGAAGCGCCGCTCGCCGCGCGGATGCGTCCGCGCACGTTGGAGGAATACATCGGGCAGGAGCATATCGTTGGCGAAGGCAAATTGCTGCAACGCGCCATTAAGGCAGATAAGCTTTTTTCGTCCATCATCCTGTGGGGCCCGCCAGGAACGGGGAAAACCACACTGGCACAAGTCATTGCCAACAGCACAAAGAGTCACTTCGTGACCATCTCCGCCATCCTTGCAGGCAAAGCGGATCTGCGCGTGGTGATCGATGAAGCGCTTGAACGCCGCCGCCTGCACAATGAACGTACGATTCTTTTTGTGGATGAAGTCCATCGCTGGAACAAAGCCCAGCAAGATGCCCTACTCCCGCATGTGGAAAACGGCACATTCACGCTCATTGGCGCAACAACTGAGAATCCGTACTTTGAAGTTATCAAAGCGTTGATCTCGCGCTCGCGCGTCTTTCAACTGCGCAACCTGAACCAGACTGAAACCGGAACCCTGCTCGACCGAGCCTTGAGCGACAAAGAACGCGGCTACGGCGACAAAAAAATAAAGTTCGATGACGATGCCCGCAACCACCTCATTGAAGTGGCATCTGGCGATGCTCGCAACGCGCTCAATGCGCTGGAGCTGGCAGTTGAATCCACTCTGCCAGACAACAATGGTGTGATCCACATCACATTGGACGTGGCACAAGAATCGATTCAACGCCGCGCAGTGCTGTATGACAAAGACGGCGACGCGCATTACGATACCATTTCGGCATTTATCAAATCGGTGCGCGGCTCAGACCCCGATGCCGCCTTGTACTGGCTTGCCAAGATGATCTACGCCGGAGAAGACCCCAAGTTCATCATCCGCCGCCTGATCATTTTGGCGGGTGAAGATATCGGCTTGGCAGACCCGATGGGGTTGGTAATGGCTTCTTCTGCCGCACAAGCATTTGACTACATTGGTCTGCCCGAAGGGATTTACCCCATCGTCGAAGCGACACTTTATCTTTCTACGGCTCCCAAATCCAATACGGCGGGGGCATATTTCAAGGCGATGAAGAAGATCGAAGAAGAGGGACAGGTCTCGGTGCCGCGCCACTTAATGGACAGTAACCGTGATGCCGCTGCCATGGGGCATGGCAAAGATTATGTGTACCCGCACGATCAAGAAGGACACTTCACGCCGCAGCAATATCTCCCCAAGCGTTTGCTGGGAACCTATTTCTATACACCCTCACAAGAAGGTTACGAATCACAAGTGACCGCCCGGCTGGAAATGTGGCGCGAAGCACAACGCAAGGCTTTGGGGATTACGGAAGTTAAGCGTATCCCCGATATGAGCGAAGAACAAATATTGGAAATGAAGAAGAAGATTAAATAACATGCCACTCTTATTACTAATTCGTCACGGCGAAAATGAATATGTCAAGACCGGGAAAATGGCAGGGCGACTTCCCGGCGTGCACTTAAATGAAAAGGGGCAAAAACAGGCGCAGGCGTTGGGAGAGGCGCTGCGCGAAGCGCCGATCAAAGCCATTTATGCGAGTCCGTTGGAACGGGCTCTGGAAACCGCCGCGCCCATCGCAGAGTCGCATAAATTAGTCATTCAACAAGAGCCTGAATTGATGGATACACTGGTGGGCAAATGGCAGGGCAAGTCGCTGGCGGTTTTGCGGCTGACCAAAGCGTGGAAGATGGTGCAGAACGCACCTTCGCGATTTCGTTTTCCGGAAGGCGAAACATTTTTGGAATGTCAGATGCGCATTGTGAATGTGCTCGAACGCATCATCCAAAAACACAACAAGCCGCAGGATATTGTAGCGGTGGTCTTCCATGCCGACCCAATCAAACTGGCAGTGGCGCATTTCCTGGGCATGCCGCTCGATCATTTTCAACGGCTGGGATGCGACACAGGCTCGTTGACGGCGATCCACGCGGGTGAAGCAGGCGCGCATTTAGTAAAACTGAATTACCGCCCGCCTTTCGATTTTTTGCCGAAGAAAAAATAATTCTGACAAGTAAACATGACTCACCACGAAATTAAGGGGTCGCGGGCGGGTTCGTTTTTAAGAACAAATGGGACGCGGATAAACGCTGATCACGCGGATTTTCTAAATCCTTTTCTGCGTAAATCTGCGCTCGTCCGCGTCCTAAATTAAATTCGGGGTTAATTATGCTTACTTCCATAACTTCGCCAACTCGTTCAGCGACTTGTAATACGGCTCAATGCTTGGGATGTAATGCGCTTCATTTTTCGCATGGGGACCAATGCCGGATTGTCCCCACACCACGGCTTGACCACCGGGAGCGAATCTGGCGCTGGTACCGGGCAGTTTCTTGCCAATGCGCGGCTCCTCCCCAGCCGAGGTCTGTTTGACCGCTTCGATGAGCGCTTTCAACGCCGGGTTATTCGGGTCGCAGGCTACGCCGTTTTCCATTACCGTAAAGCGAACTTCGAGTTCGTTCTTTGCACAGTATTCTTCGACCGCAGACCGCAGACCGACGACATCATCTTGCGGGATGGGGCGAATCTCGACGCCTAAAACCCCTTCCGCCGCGGTGACGTTGTACACGCCGGGCGTGCCTACATTGATAAATGGGAACTTGGCTTGAGACTGCCAGCCATCGGCGGCTTTAAGGGTGAGATATTTGGCAAACAGTTCGTTCAAGGCAATTCGAGCAGCGATCAGTTTATCGCTCAAATCACCGGAACCAGCCACCCCGCTATGCGCCTTTACGCCGCGGGCAATCACATCGAAGCGCATCACACCGCGATTTTCGACGCAGATCTCACCAAAAAGTTCGTCTCCTTTTTCGCCGGTGCGCTCACCCGCAATGAATAATGAGGGAGTAAATGGATGTCCATATTGTTCACTCAAGGCGGTTAGGACATGGGGTGTGCCCCATGCTTCGGCTTCGCCATTCTCTTCGTTGCCCACCAAAAGAAGTTGGATATTTGGGCGTTGCGCGCCAGATTTCATTTGGTCTTTCATCCACACCAAATACGTCGCAACGACGGTTTTCATATCCGCGGCACCGCGCCCGTAGAGATAGTCACCCTCGATGCGCGGCTTGAACTGCGAGTCATCAGGTTCAGGTTCGACCACGTCAAAGTGACCGGTGAGCAGGATCGGAGATTGGGGATTGGTAATTGGCGATTGGGAGAAAGCCGCGTAGACTGCAGGGTATTTGCCATCAAAGTACTTCACTTCCAAGCCAGCGTTGCGGAGGTAGTCATCCATGAGAGAACCGGCGCGGTGGACTTCATCAAGGCGTTCATCGGGGCAGGCGGTGACGGATGGGATGCGAATCAACTGCTGGGCAAGGTCGAGGATTTCGGCAGTCTTATTTGGGTAGGAAAGTTCAACCGCAGCCTGCGAGCGGGCGCGGTATGGAATGGGCGCATTGGGAATCTGACGCGCATCTTCACGTCCGCGTTGGATGTATTCGGCGATTTTGGCGGCATCTGCGCCGAGGGTATTGTAATCGGCGCACACGCGTTCCACATCGGCTTTGACCTGGGCTTCATGCTCATACAAAAATTCCTTGAGCAATTCCATCGGCACTTCATTACTTTCGCCAATTTCCATTTTGAGGCGGGCACGAATCTTTTCAGCGGTGTTACGTCCACCTTCAGACATTTCCACGAGTGGATGCAGGTCATTCCACATGCCGAGGGCTTCGGCGAGCGGTTTGATCTCGTTGAGAGTCCATTTGAGGAAATCACGCACAGCAACGGGCTTACCTGTGAGCGGATTTTCGATCTCAGCCTGCAGACCATGTTTGGCGGCAAGTTCTTCGTTGGCGCGAGCGCGGGTGATGTCTTCGCTATCGTAGCGGAAGCCGCGCGCGAATTTCGGGTCGGCATAGATCTTCAGCATGAGCAGGTAGCGGAAGGTGAGATTGGCAACATCGAGGTCGAGGCTGTGACCACCCTCATCCACGCGGATTTCCACACGTCCCATCGGCAGGTTGATGCGTGCCATCAGGTTCTGACGTTCGACCTGCCGTGCCATTTCTTCGGGCGGAGTGGACTGCCCTGCGGCGAAAAGTCCACGGGCGTAGAGTGATTCGAGTTGTTCACTCGTGGTAGAGATGATACGTTCCACTGGCTCGGAAAAACTACGAGCACGGACTGGCGTCCAGTTGTTGTTGCCGAAGCGCACGCCGCGACGCACAAGGTCATAAGAAATTTGCAGATAATCATTGTAAGAACGGTAAAGATCGGGCAAGTCCACTTCACGCGGATTTGGGAAGGTGAGGTTACGAATCGAGTCGAATTCTGTGAGGATAACTGCGGCGCGTCCGTCCTTGACTTGAGCCTGCATCGGCGTAGAAGCGCTCGTCGCAATGAAGAGCGAGGCAAAAGCACGTAAGAGCCGCGTAGCAGTGATGTAAAACTCCGACTTGTAATCATCCAAATGTTTGTCGCCGCGTTCACTGGCTGAGAGGTGCATGAAGTCCCAGGCGAAGAGCGGATCGGGCAGAGAGATGTTGGTGTGGATGCCGGTCGTGGCGAGAGTGTCGCCGTACAGGTCAACGCACTTTTCAAGGTAACGGCGTTTTGCAAGCGACCAGTTTCCGGGGATCGAATGATGACCGATGTCCGTGAGGTAGAGCAGGTTGCCATGCCAATAATGCAAGCGTTCATTGAAGTTCAACCCGGCGCGATGCAGGGCGTTCATAAGTGAGGCTTCCATCAGGCGGGCTTCGTAGATCGCTCCGCGCGGCATGTAGTACGGGCGGGTCGCCCATTCCACCATCCAGTGAAAGACTTCCAGTTGGCTGAATTGTTTCTGCCAGACAGGGATGCATTCGGCACGGAGATAGTCCACAAACGAATGCTGACTGGGTCCTGCACCGACCGTTAAGAGCGGACGCAAGTCATTATCAAGCAAGTTCCATTCTTGTTCAAAACCAGCAAGACCGCCCTGCGGTTTGTCTTTCATGGATTCTTCGAGTGCGAGTTGATATTTTTCGGCGAATTGTTGGGGCATGGTGATTCCTAATATAAAAAGTTTTGCGAACAAAAATTGCTTAATCTAAAACTGGAAAGAAGAAAGAGGAAAGAAAATTGCATCTTTCTTCTTTCCTCTTTCATGAATTACTTCTTCAACTCGTTCAAACCTTCCATCAATCTCTTGAACGCGCCTTCAGTTCGTTCCACAGGCGTGGCATACGAGAAGCGGATCCAGTCGCCGCCGAAGGGCGAGAAGAAGGCGCCCGGCACGACAGCAATGCCGTGATTTTCAGCAAGATATTGACCAAGTTGCTCCGTATCTGACCATCCCTTTGCTTTGATGAAATCGCCCACATTCATAAAGGCATAATAACCTTTGCCAATGATGTGTTGAAGTCCACTTTCGGCGAGGAGTTTCTTGAGGGCAACGCGGCTGGCATTGGTCGGTTCGATGATGGTCTTGGCGGCTTCTTGAAATCCCATTTCGTAGGCAGCCATGGCAACCGCGAGCGAGAAAAACGAAGGAATAACGCCATGCGAAGCGCGGGCGGTGATAAATTTGATCACGGCATCATCGGCAATCAAGTGGCAGTTGCGGATGTTTGAGCCGCCCAGTGATTTGGTGATGCCGTCGAGGAACATGATGCGTTTGCGTTCTTCGGGGGTGAAGGCTTTGAGGAAGGAGTTCAAGTCCATTGGCGATTCGTCGGTCACATAGTGATACATCCAATCGAAGAGAACGAAGGCAACGCCCGCTTCAAGCGCGGCTTTGGCAAGCGAGACCTGCTTTTCAACCGCAATGGTCAAGCCAGTGGGATTATCCGGATTGGTGATGATCAGACCGGCGATCTTGCGTTCTTTTGATTCGGCAAATTTCACGCTTTCACGAATCGCTTCTTCGGAATATGCCCACCCTTGCGTCGGGTCGCCGGGAGCCCAAAGAACATTCGCGCCAACTCCATATGGACCCCAGTTATAAGAAATCCACGGTACGCGCGAGACCATGATGAGGTCACCCTGACGTCCATACCCCAAAGCCAACATGGTTTGGTAGGCTTTGACGAGGGCGTCGCGTCCACCTGCGGTACCGAGGACGTTGGCAGGTCCCCAGCCGGATGAGGAATCTAGTTTCCAATACTGCTCAATGACCGCCTTGCGATAAGCATCGGTTCCAAACGGCATATCGTAGGCGGTGCCATGTTCAATCTGAAGTTGAAGCGCGCGTTCCAGAATCGGCTTGGGCGTGCCAGGCAGTGAAGCGCCTCCATCGCCTTGAGAGGCATCGAAGATCTTTGCTCCAGCATTCTTCTCAACGTAAACCTTCAACGACTTGTTGATGAGAAACATGCGGGAAGGCGGAATATCCATCATCTGCTGGAGATGGTCGCT
>JACAEP010000341.1 GCA_013388795.1 Chloroflexota bacterium
ACACTATCGGCGGTGCTTGCATAAATATGCCCGCGGAGCTTGCCTGTTTTGTCTATGCTGAAGATGCAGGCTGCCGATCCGGTCAGGTGGTCGCCTCCTTCTTTTGCCAGATGCTTGAGCAGAATATATTGAAACGCCCTGGTGAAGCGGTTGATCCAGAAGTCCCATTCTCTTGTGTTCTCCGGTGCCTGCCTGTACTTGGCGAGACCGTCCGGATGGCTCGCCCAGCTCTTGTTGTTGAGCTTGCGGCTCTTGTTCACCAGCTCGAGCATGTCCTCCAGGGGCATGCTCGAAGCATATGTAGGTGTGTATTGTTTTTTCTTGGCTTTCTTCGGATCTTTGCCGATTGATTTGACCCAACGTTTGCTCTGCCTGTACATATCCTCCAGAGAGTCCATGAAATCCGGCGCCGGATCGCCTGATTCGGTCTTGCCGGTCACCATCTGGTTCCAGCCCGCGCCTACCCATTCGAACCAGTTCGGCTCTCTGGGCTGTTTCAGGACCGGTATCTTCGGCAGGATGTCCTGGTTCTTGTCCATGGCTTCCCTGGTCAGGGCTTCCACCATCTCGGGCTGCAACTGTCTGGCTGCCATCTCCAGCTCTCCCAGGGCCTGGACGTCCTGACCGAGACGTTTCTGCACCAGACCAAGATAATAGTGACTCAGCCCGTTGTCGGGATTCTCTCTGAGATCGGTGGCAAGCAGGGCGGCTGCTTTGTCGTAATTGCCTTTCTGATATTCGCCGATCGCTTTGAGAATCAGGGTGTGAGACTGCTCCGCCAGCCCCGGTGCCGCCATCAGCAGGAGGCTCATGGCGGTGATCGCTGACAGATCGTATTTGAGCGTGTGCTTTCTTTTCATGGCTTCTATCCTGCATTATGCCCGCAATTGTGGAATCGGCGCCCGCCGGGGGTAAGAAGCTAGAACCCGGAAGTCTGTAGATATTCGAGGATATGATGAAATTTATTGGACTGATTTCTCTTCTGGCTCTTGCCCTCTTTCTGGTCCAGAATCCTGCTCTTTCGGCGGAGGGGACGGACTACGCAGCAAAGGGCCCGGCAGCTTTGCAGAGCCCTGTTTTCAAGTTCACCATGGCTTTCATGAGCAATGCCATTCCCTGGATCGTCGGATTCGCCTGCGACCTGGCCATTCTCAAGAAGTTTCTTTCCTGGAAGAACGCTATCCTCACAGCTCTGGTCGCCTTCGTTCTCGCTTATCCTTCGATTTTCTTCGCCCTTCCCGCTCTCATTCCATTCGTGAACAAGTCGGAGCTCGAGTGGCTGGCGGTTATCGTCTTCGCAGTGGTCCTCACTTTCGCTATAACCTGCGTGAAAGTGATAGGCTACTGGGTGATCAATGAAGGCTTGCCGAAAAAGCTGGTCTTCGCCCTCCTTATTTGCAGCGCTGCGGCTCTCACCGGGACCTCCTATCTCGTCTCGATTCTCAAGTAAGTGGCGGAGCACCTGCCATTAGCAAACAGTTTCCTCGACCGGTCGGACCTGCTCCATTTCCAAGGAGATATTTTCATTGTTGAGCCGCATTCTCATATTGCTTTACGGCATTGCCGCATACGCTGCCTTTTTCGTGACGATCCTCTACGGAATCGGTTTCGTCTCCGGCATTGCGGTGCCCAAGACCATCGATAGCGGCGGTCTGCCGGGGCTTGAGCCGCTCGCTTCTGTCATGATCAATCTGGCTGTGCTCGCCTTTTTCGGCATCGTCCACAGCACCATGGCCAGACCGGAGTTCAAGAGGAGGCTTACCAGGATGATTCCGGTGGCCGCCGAGCGCAGCACCTTCGTTCTGGTGGCAAGCCTCCAGCTCGCTCTGGTCTTCTATCTCTGGCAACCCCTTCCCATTGTTCTCTGGCAGATCAGCCACACGGCTTTTGTTTATGCAGGGATCGGCATATCTCTGGTCGGCTGGGTGGTGGTTTTCTGGTCGAGCTTTCTCATCGACCATTTCGACCTCTTCGGTTTGAGACAGGTATGGTTGAATTTCAAGGAGACTCCCTATAGCCACAGCCCCTTCATGGTCAGAGGTCTCTACAAAATGGTCCGGCACCCTCTCATGACCGGTTTCATGATGGCTTTCTGGATAACCCCGACCATGACCTTGGGTCATCTTCTTTTCGCTCTGGTGATGACCGTCTACATCATCATCGGGGTGGCTCTCGAGGAGAAAGACCTGGAGCGTGCCCTGGGCGAGGACTATATCGCCTATAAGAAGTCCACGCCGATGTTTTTTCCCTTAAAGCTCAAACGATAGTCACGATATATACTTGATCTATGGAGAAGAATGCGCCTGGCTCTAGCAAACTCAAGCTCTGCACGGCTTGCGATGGTATCTTCGAGAATCCGGACTTTTTCATCTGTCCTCGCGACGGCAACAAGCTCATAGAAGCAGGCCGAGTCGACAGGCTGATCGGGGTCATGCTCAACGAACGCTATCGCGTGGTGGAGCAGCTTCACCGCGGCGGTCGTACGACCATTTACAGGGGCAGACACGAGCTCATGGGAAGAGACGTGGCGATCAAAGTCCTCAATCCGGAATGGGTGTGCGACCAGATCTCGATCAAGCGTTTCCAGCAGGAGGCCCAGGCTGTATCGCATCTCCAGCATCCCGGGGTGGTCACGGTCTATGACTATGGATTTGTTCCGAGCGGCCAGCCATTCATGGTGATGGATCTCTTGCCCGGCGAGACCCTTCACACCAAAGTGGTGCAGGAGGGACCTCTGAGTTCGGCTCGATTTCGCAAGCTCTTCTGGGAGATTTGCGGGGCTATGGCCCAGGCTCATGATCGCGGAGTGGTGCACCGCGATTTGAAACCGGCCAATATCCTTCTCACCGGGATTGATGAGGTGGAAGTCCCGATTATCATCGATTTCAGTATCGCCCGGCTGATGCCCTCTTCCAGCAAGACGAACCAGAGTCTCACCCAGACCGGCGAGATTCTGGGCACGCCGCTTTATATGAGCCCGGAGCAGTGTCTTGCTGCTTCTATCGATGCGCGCTCGGATATCTATTCTCTCGGTTGCACCATGTTTTTCGCTCTCACAGGGGAGCCGCCTTTCCGGGGCGATTCGAACATAGACACCATGGAGCTGCATATGATGGGCAGGGTGGAAACAGGACGGCTGCCACCGGACCTCGAGCCGATTGTCTTGAAGGCCATGGCCAAGAATCACCGGGACCGTTACGCTTCAATGGATCAGCTCGGCGAGGCTCTCACCGGCAAGCCCGTGGACAAGCGGAACTGGCACGAGCGCGGACTGTATCTGGCTGGTGTCGGTGAGAAGAGCAAGGATCAGAACGAACCGCCGAAGAAAAGGAAGCGCTTCTGGTTTTTCTGATCCAGGTTGATCCCGTTGATCGCTCAATTACCGCACGGTAACATTGTCCGCCAGCGATGGCAGAGGCGAGCGACCGGGAGCGAGAGCCGGTGTTGGTGCGAACGGCCGGGATCGAACCGGCATCAGCGGAGTCACAATCCGCGGTTTTAGCCATTAAACTACGCCCACAGTGGCGGACCGGAAGGAGTCGAACCTGCCTGCGCCGGGAGGCGCTTTACCACTGGTCCTGAATATGACGTCGGGGGGATTCGAACCCCCACTCTCCGAGTTGAAAGCCCGGTGCCTTACTCCACTTTGGCCACGACGCCATGGCGCCCCAGGTAGGATTCGAACCTACATTGTCTGATTCAGAGTCAGAAGTCCTGCCATTAGACTACTGGGGTATGGCTGCACAGGCAGGGTTCGAACCTGCGAATCTCCGCTTAACAGGCGCCTTCCAAAGCTAGAAGGGCTGCCACTGAACTACTGTGCAAAGATGTTTTTGCAAGAAAAATCAGGAAGCAGAGGGACTCGAACCCCCAACCCTTGCGGGCAACTGTTTTCGAGACAGCGTCCTGATCCAGCCGGTTTACTTCCATGGAGCCGTTGACAGGAATCGAACCTGCAACCCGCTGTTTACAAGACAGCCGCTCTACCAGTTGAGCCACAACGGCATAACCGCATCCAGGATTCGAACCTGGGACCGCATGGATTAGAAGTCCACGGCTCTGTCCACTGAGCTAATGCGGTGTGGTACCAGTGGTAGGACTCGAACCTACAACCTCGCGCTGATCCGGCGCTAGACCGGGTATAAGCCGGCTGCTCTGCCATTGAGCTACACTGGCAAGATCTGGAGGCAGTAGGATTCGAACCCACTTTACGCCGCTTAAAAGGCGGGTGCATAGCCATTCTGCCATACCTCCGATTCGGTGCAGCTGGATTCGAACCAGCTTGTCGCTGCTTAAGAGGCAGTTGCTTACCCGTCAGCCATACACCGTCAGCCCCTGCCAGGATTCGAACCTGGACCCTTCCGGTTCGTAGCCGGAGGCTCATCCGTTGAGCTACAAGGGCGTGCTTTCTGAATTCAAGATTCGGCGGGGCACGGATTCGAACCTGCGAAGTCGTCAGACACGTGGGTTACAGTCACGCTGCTTTGGCCGCTTGCATACCCGCCGATGGAGTCCTCTGCAGGAATTGCACCTGCCTGAGCCGGGTTGCAGCCGGCCACCTCACTACTCGGTCAAGAGGACATGGAGCCTACCACCGGAGTCGAACCGGTATTGCCGTCCTGGCAAGGCGGCGTTCTCCCTTTGAACTAGGCAGGCCTGTTCTGTTTGCGAACTGGTCGCCGCAGCGGGATTCGCACCTGCACGAGCTCACTTATCGGGTGAGTGCTCTACTGTTAAGCTATGCGGCTGAATACCCGATGTCGGACTCGAACCTACAACCTTCTCCTTGTAAGGGAGTTGCTCTACCATTGAGCTAACCGGGTGTGGTGCTTACGGTTGGGGTTGAACCAACGACGCGCAGGACTTCAACCTGCCGCTCTACCCTCTGAGCTACGTAAGCATGGTGCCCAGGGAAGGAGTCGAACCTTCAAATTCCTGTTTCTGAGACAGGCGCATATACCGGATTCTGCTACCCAGGCTTGGAGTATTCATTCTCAAATGCCCCTGGAAGGAGTCGAACCTTCACTGACGCCGGGCTTAAACCGGCCGCATCTGCCGTTCTGCTACAGGGGCATGGTGGAGACTACCGGCTTCGAACCGATGACCTTCTCGTTGCAGGCGAGGCGCTCTACCAGCTGAGCTAAGTCCCCTCATTCCGGCGGATCGTCCTCCAGGCTAGACCGAGAGATCTGCCGCACGCCTGGGCGATGGTCAACCATAGCGTGCCCGGAACTTGACACTCGAAAAAGTGTGTGGTCGCGGAGGTTGGATTCGAACCAACGGCCCCTCGCTTCCAAGGCGAGTACTCTGACCAAGCTGAGCTACTCCACGACAAGAGTGAGATGAGAGTGAAAATGGCGACCCGTACGGGATTCGAACCCGTGATCTCTCCCGTGACAGGGGAGAATGTTCGTCCGCTACACTAACGGGCCGTGCACCGACAGTTTTCATACCGACATGTCGAGGTCGTGGTGATGTCCGGGACTCGGGAAATGAGCAGGTCCCGGACGGCGCGCCTCGCCGCAAGGCTGGTAGCCGAATTTCGAGGCTATTGGGCGCAGAGGCCGGAGTCGAACCGGCAGTCTTCAGCTTATGAGGCTAACGTGTTAGCCATTACACTACTCTGCGATGCTGGCGCATCCCCCAGGATTTGAACCCGGATCTGTCGAGTTTGGAGCTCGCCATGTTGCCAGTTACACCAGGGATACATAATGCGCTAGGCAAATCGGGCGACGCCGGCATGTCGCTCGAGACGCTTGACGCAAGGCTGATTTTCAGGGTGCGGTGGTTTGAGCTTGTCTGATAGACGGACGTGTCCGGTCGGACCTGAGGATTGCTCAGGCTCTACAGGTGGTGCGCTCGAATTTTCCAATCTGCCCTTAAAGACTAAAAAACCTGGGCTTTGGACCCAGGCTTAGCAATTGAGCAAATGAATGTTTCAACTACACCTGGGATATTCGATTGTCGAGCCGCCTTGCGGCTGCGCGAGGACGAATAGATCTTGCATGGACTCAGCATGCATGGACCATATGCGTTTGGCGCAATAATTTGAGGTGCTTAACGTAAACATGATTTGCTCCGTTACTGAATGCCTGGCGCGTCTTTCTTTCCCTCGGGGGATGGAGATGCTACCCGACACTAGGAATAATACCACGGAATTCCACGAATTAGACCACAAAATTCGTTTTTTAATCTCGTTTTTTTGCGGGAAACCGGGGGCCAGCTTATGTTGTGAGCTTTAAAGCAGAATCTATTCTATGTAATAAAAAAAGAGCATCTTTGAGGAAGCTGATGATTACTTGTTTCGAGTCCTGTGACTTCGATAGAGAGCTGAAGCTCTACCTCCGAGTTCTCGATTCTCATTCTTTCCTTTTATGCTCGCGCCTCGCTCGGCCCAGAGCGTATAATTGGCTGGTTCGAGAACGAGACCTTCTTGATTGATGGACGAGCCGATCCAAGAAACGACAGAAGAGTATGCCGGCGACCCGGTCTTCAGCCACGATCGCTACCAGGTGATCGAAGAGATCGGTCGTGGTGGTATGGGTCTTGTCTATCGCTGCCTGGATCTCAAGCTCGACAAGGATGTTGCGGTCAAAGTCGTGGCCTGGAGTTTCAACGATGACGACGCGGCTCGCTTTCATATGGAGGCCCGCCTGCTCGCCCAACTGAGCCATCCCAATATTCTCACGGTGCTCGATTTCGGCTATTCCGATGACGGTACTCTCTTTCTGGTCACCGATATGGTCTCCGGGCGGAGTCTCGACAGGCTCATTGCCGAGAATGGTGCTTTCGAGCCTCTGGAGGCGGTCCCGGTTTTCGTCCAGATCCTGGAGGGGATCGCCCACGCCCATGCCGGTGGCATTCTTCACCGGGATATCAAACCCTCCAATATAATGCTGGTGGAAAGGGAAAATAGCGAGCCCCTGGCTATCATTCTCGATTTCGGGCTTGGCAAGCTGATCGCCGAAGATCAGAGGCTGACCCGCACCGGGGCGATGCTGGGAAGTCCGCCTTATATGAGTCCGGAGCAGGCGTCGGGCAAATCGGTGGATGAGCGCTCGGATATCTACAGCATGGGTTGTCTTATCTTCGAGACGCTTACCGGAAGGAAGCCTTTCGAGGGGCAGAACGTGCATGTGACCATGTTAATGCATGTTCAGAAGCCGCCACCGACCCTGGCCGAGGGCGCTGGCGATCGACAGTTCGCCCCGGAGCTCGAGGTTATCGTTGCGCGGTGTCTTGCGAAAAATCCCGATGACCGCTTCGGGAGCGCTCTGGAGCTGCGTGGCGCATTGCTCGAATTTGTCGAGGCGGAGCGGGCTCGCTCTTCCAGTCTGGTGAGTGGGGCTCATGCCATATCCGGCGTCTATAAGAGAATCAATATCTCGCCGCGAGCCTCCCGGATCATATTCGTTGTTTCTTTGATCGCTGTCGGTCTGATTGCTTCCGGGGTGATGCAGACAGCGGGCAATTTGAGGGGGACGCGCTCTGATCGACCCGAAGGACCTGATCTATCGGATTTCAGCGAGCAGGCTATTATGAAATCGGATGAGGCTCGTGCTCTGCCTCCGGTGATCGAGCACAAGCCCGAGCAGAATAGCGAGTCTGAGATGTGGCGGTCGCCTTCCGGTAGGAATTGCAACGATGCCGAGTATCTGGAATTCGTTTTGAGGGACAAGCCGGAAGATTTGAAGATAACTGGAGAGGCGGTCACCGATGCCGCTCTTGTTGGCATTGGCAAGAGCGAGGCAGCAACGGCAATCAGCGGCTTGAAGATCGTCGGCACCGGTCTCACTGACGGTGCTCTTGCGGCAATCGCCGGGTTCCCTTCTCTCGAGGAGCTCATTATCGAGGGAGCGAAAAATATTTCCGACCGGGGAATCGAGCATCTGGTCGATTGTCCCAGGTTGGCAGCCCTGGAGCTGCGCGGGCTGCCCCTTACCGATGATTGTCTGGAGTTCCTGGGTAAGTGCACCGGGGTACAGTCACTTTCGATACTCGATTGCAGGGACCTGAAAGGAAAAGGGCTCGCCAAGCTGGAGCGCCTGAACATCCTCAATACCCTCTCTTTGAGGGGCAGTGGTATCGTCTCCCGCAATCTCAGGGAAGTCGCGGTCATTCCCAATCTCATGACCCTCGATATATCCGATCTCGATGTCAGAAACGAGGATCTGGCGGCATTGAGCAAGATGCGCCTGGTCCATCTCAATCTTGCTGGCAACCAGCACCTGACCGATCAGGGTCTCTATTCTCTCTACCCGATGACCTCTCTTGTCACCCTGGTGGTCTCCGATTGCAAGGGTATTTCCGATCACGCGGTTAAGACCTTTTGCAGCCGCCTGACCAGAACGAAGATAATTCGTTACGCGCAGTAGCATGGCCCGTACTTTGGTGCGCTATCTCTTCGTTGAATCTCCTCGACGGGGGAGCGAACAATGGAGGTTGTTATGACTACACAGACTAAATTCGAGCGTCGGGGCGCCGTGGATTCCAGCGGACGGGACATTATCGTCGAACGTACCGAAGTGGTGCGCAACGACTCCGAGATTGGCTGGGCCGTGGCACTGATATTGCTTGTTCTGGTCATTGCCATGGGATATGTGCTCCTCACCAATCAGCAAACCATGGATCAGGCCCTCCTCAAACTCGAGCAGATGGAGTCGCAGTACAAACTGCATGGGGATAAGCCGATCTCGGTACCGTCCCTGAGCGCTCCCGGAGTGCCGACCAGGTCAGAGAACGTACAGCAAGCAGTATCACCGGCAGTGGTGCCTGCCGAGGCTCCCGCGCTGACTCCTGCCGAGACTCCTGGAGAGACTCCTGCAGAAAACGTCGATTCGCCCGCTACCTCGAAAGAGGAAGAGTGACGGTAAAGGCGCTTCCACCCAGGCTCGATCGCCGGTAGGAGATCGAGCCTCCGTGCTCTTCGACGATACGATGACAGAGATAGAGACCGAGACCGGTGCCGATCGTTTTGCGGCCCTTCTCGGACTTATGAAAACGCTTGAATAGATTGGCTTCATATGATTCCGGAATGCCTTCGCCGGAGTCTTCCACTATCAGGCAGGCGGATTCCTCGACGCTTTTCCATGAGACAACGATCGACCCGCCGGTGGGAGTATAGCGTATGGCATTTGCCACCAGGTTGAATACCAGCCTCTTGAGCTCGGAGCGATCGGCGCTTACCATCACGGACTTGCCTCTATCGCTCAAGCGCAGCTCGATTTTCTTGGCCAAAATAAGCGGCTCCAGGGAAGAGCAGCAATCGTCTATGACATGGTCGAGATCGTTATCGCTTTTCTCGAGGCAGATCACGTCCTCATCGTATTTGGCCACAGCAAGCAGAGCGTCGGTGAGATCCAGGAGATCTCTAATCGAGGCGATACTTTTTTTGAGTAACCCCTGATAGGCTTCCGGGAGCTCTCCATAGAGACCATCGATGGATTGCTGCATGGTCATATTGAGAGCAAGCATCGGGGTTCGGAGATCGTGGGTGAGGGCGTAGGCAAAGTCTTTGATGGTGTTCTTTTTGTCCAGGAGCTTTTTGTGGAGATTGAGAATTCGCTCTCCGGCCTGGACCCTTGCCAGGAGCTCTCCTTTGTCGAAGGGCTTTGTCAGATAGTCGTCGGCTCCAGCCTCGATTCCTTCCACCATGTCCTTTGTTTGAGTTTTTGCGGTGAGCAGGATGAAATAGACATACTCCTCTGCCGGTGCCTGGCGGATTGCCCGGCAAACGTCGATGCCGTTCACCTCCGGCATCATCCAGTCGCAAACCACCAGTGACGGTGCATCTTCGGCAGTCAGTATATCCAGAGCTCTGGCGCCGCCGTCGGCGGCTATCACCTTATAGCCGGCTTTCTCGAGTATGATGGTGACGAGCTTTCGAGAGTGCGTGTCATCATCGACTACAAGAATCGGTCTCTCATTCATCTTCGTTCACATATTTGGCCAGGAGCGACGCCACCGAATCCAGTTGCTCGAGCATCACCATCGACAGCTCCCTGACCCTTGGAGCATCCTTTCCCTTTGCCGATTCCTCGATGGCGGCTGCGGTGCGAGCCGCCTTCTCGGCGCGGAAGTTCGCCATAGCGCCTTTGATCGAATGAGCGAGGATCTCGAGCTCGGTGAATTCTCCGCGATCCAGGTGTTGCTCGAGCCTGCGCCGGTAGAGGGGAATCTCCTCGAGCAGAGATGCCACCGCTTCCTGCAAGAGTTCGGCGTCATGACCGAAGAGGGAAGGAAGCCCTCTTTCGTCGACCAGAGGCGGAGGCAGGGGCGCGGCTTTGTAAGGCAGCCGGCGGCAGACCGCGTCGACTTCCTTGTATAGCTCAGCGGCTGAGTACGGTTTTGAGATATACGAGTCCATCCCTGCTTTGAAGAGTCGTTCTCGATCTCCTTTGATTGCAAAGGCGGTGGAGGCGATTATCGGTACGTGGTGACCCGACTCCTCCTCTTGTGCCCTGATGATCAGAGTGGTGGTGATACCATCCATGACGGGCATCTGGACATCCATGATGATGTCGTCGAAGCTCGTGGTTTTCAGCTCCTCCAGCACCGCCTGCCCGTCGGGGACGACTGTACAGACATGTCCTCTTTTCTCCAGGAGTCTTTTGAGAATGATCTGATTGACCCTGTCGTCCTCGGCGATGAGAATTCGATAGCATCGGGTGAGCTGCTGAGTATCGCTCAGGTCTTTTTCCTGGTTGCTGCCGTCATCTTGCTCGCCCAGTCGTTTGACGCATTTCATCACGGCACCGAGCAGCTCCGGCTCGCTGACCGGTTTGATAATGATGTCGCTCACCCTGCTCTGGCGGGCGTGCTGGAAAAGAGCAGGCTCTTTGACCGAGCTGATCATGATGATCTCGATGGAGGAGATTCGCTGGTCGGCGCGGATCTGCTCGATGAGCTGGAGCCCGTTGCATTCCGGCATGGCATAGTCCACCAGTACGAGCCGGAAGGGTCGGTCAGACTCATAGGCGCTCAGGAGTCTGTCTACAGCCGAGGACGCACTGGATGCGGTGGTCGGTTTCATTCCCCAGTTCTCGACCATGCGAGCGAGAATCTTGCGATTGGAGGAATTGTCGTCGACGATAAGCACCGGCAGATCGCTGAGGAGAACTTCTCTGTTGGCGGCGGCCTGGAGCTGGGTGTCGTCGGGAGCCTGCACTTTTATATTGAACGTGAAAGAGCTTCCCTCTCCCGGAGCGCTTTCCAGCCAGATCCAGCCTTCCATGAGCTGGACGAGATTGTGCGCGATAGTGAGACCGAGTCCGGTGCCGCCGTATTTGCGAGAAACAGAGCTGTCCGCTTGCACGAATGCGTCGAAAATGACCTGCTGGTGAGCCTCCGAGATGCCTATACCGGTGTCTCTGACCTGCCATCTGAGCGTGAGGGAATCGCCATCAGCGGCGTCTACGCCTACAGTGATCTCTACCTTTCCTTCATCGGTGAATTTGAGGGCATTGCCAACCAGGTTGAGAAGGATCTGTCTGAGCCTGTTCCAGTCAGCTACGATTATCCTGGGTACTTCGTCCTGGACTCTGACGATGATCTCGAGGTTTTTGTCCCTTGCTCTGGCCACGAATATGCGCAGGAGCTCGTTCAGGCGGTCTCTCAGATCAATCGGCTCCGGAAAGAGGACGAGTTGACCAGACTCGATCTTGGAGAAATCGAGAAGCTCGTCGACTATGCCTGTAAGAAGCTCGGTAGAGGTTTTGACAGTATCCAGATATTCACGCTGCTCTTCGGTGAGACTCGTATCGAGGGCGAGCTGCACCATGCCATAGATGCCATTAAGGGGAGTGCGCAGCTCGTGGCTTACCTGGGCAAGAAACTGGTCTTTGGATTTGTTGGCCTTGTCTGCGGCTTCCCGGGCTGCTTTGAGGGCCTCGATCACCTGCTTGCGCTCGGTTATATCCTGGATGAACGAGCTGAACAGGAAGAAATTGCCCATCTTCAGGGGACCGACACTCATCTCCACGGGAAATTCGGTGCCATCTCGTCGAAGAGCCGTCATCTCCAGGCGCCGGTTCAGCACCGGACCCTCGCCGGTCTGGTTGAAGTGCTCCAGCCCCTTGCGGTGCGCCTCTCTGTACTGGCTCGGAATGATCGTCTCGGAGAGGGTGAGGCCGAGGACCTCTTCTTTGCTCCACCCGAACATGTGCTCGGCCCGGGGATTCCAGTATACTATCCTGCCTGCCTGGTCTGCTCCGATTACGGCGTCCAGAGCATTGTCAAGGACAGTGGCGATATTGAGCTCGAATAGCGCGTCTTTCGCTCCTGTGCTCAACCCCCGAACGGCGGTCTCGGTTTCCAGAGAGGCAATCTGTTCCTCGAGCTTACCGATCAGTTCGAGCAATTCCTTACGGCTTCTTTTCTCGAGCTTCATAGTCCAATGATTATAGACTATGCGTTGTCCACCGCTGTCCTGATTTTCAGAAGCTTGATCAGGTCGCTCACCAGGTCGAACAAACGGGGCCGCTGTCCCTGTCTCTGTCCCTGTCTCTGTCCCGGATCTTGGGCGCCTGCCGATGCAAGGCGATTACAGGTATTGCGGCAGCGCCTGGAGTCGTCGCGTTGCATGGTTGTCCGGGCCTGTCTGCCTTGCTTGTCATGAAGAAATGTAGAAGCCAGTTTCATACTTATCAAGCCGGCCCGGTAACCGGGCACCGCCAAGGGCGAGACTGCGCATCGCAGAGTCGGCATCTCTCCGTTAGCCGGTATGGTCAGAGAAATGACCCTGCACTTCACAGCGGCGCGCACACTCTGCATGATCACATACAACCCCTGGATGTTCGAGAGTTTTACGTCTCCTCCCTCGAGCTTGAGCGTGAATTTGGTGACCGCACTGAGTTGCAGTCTTGATGATCCCACATGCAGTGCATCCACGGCGATTAGAGGAGTGTGGATTGTTTCTTTTCGACGGCTCACGATACGGAAAGCAGCTTCTCTTAGAATACAGTTGTAAGAGCAATCGATGGACAGGAGATGGGGAATCTTCTGAATCGCTCCTTCGATTTTTCTGATCTGTCCCAGGTAACGCCCTTCACCCTGTTTAGCGAGCAGCTCGAAGAGATCGGTCGGTGTGCATTCGATATTGGTTTCAGCAAGGTCGAATTGTTTCATGGCGAAAGCTCCCTCAGCTACAGTAGGTTTTTCGGACAGGTCGTTCAGAAGAGTCTTCCGAGACCGAATGCGTTGAAAGTGCTCGCTGCTGAGGCCACCATGTTCTGGGGCATAGGACAGCACCATATTCGGTTGCACCCTGCCCTGATTCCTCTTCCAAGAAGAAAGACCTTTTTGCAATAGTAATATATTCATGATCGCCCCCCGGCTTTCGCGTTACTGTCTCCATACCTCAATCCTAGCGAGAAGGATTGCTGGTGGACATCGGCGAACCTACGGGTTCTCTGCTTTAAGGCTACGGATGGTTACGGTCGGTCATTCGACCGATCTCTGGTATTCTCAATTCGTGAAAAGCAGCTAGACCAGGCGTCTCCGGACTGCTTCCACAGCGGCCTGGGTGCGGCCCGAGACGGTGAGCTTCTCTAGTATATGCTCCACATGAGTTCGCACGGTGGCGGAGCTGATCTGGAGCTCCGCAGCAATCTCCTTGTTGCTGAGGCCATCGACGATGAGCTTCAAGACATCCAGCTCACGTTCGGACAGAGGGTTCTTCTCGCCATCGGCTCGCCTGGGGCCTTTGCCGATAGCTCCGAAAGCGTTGAGGACCATTCCTGCTATCTGTGGATCGATCCACACGGCTCCCTCCGCTACCGAGGTGAGGGCCGATTTGAGCAGGGTAGATGCTGATTCCTTGAGGCAGTAGCCGGCTGCCCCGGCTGCAAAGGCCGCGAATACCTCGGCTTCCTCCCGGTGCGAAGTAAGCATGATCACACGGCTGTGAGGACATTTAGATAAGAGAGTCTGTGTGGCTTCTATCCCGTCGACCGTGGGCAGTCCTATGTCCATGATCACTATGTCGGGCGCCAGGACCGGTACCCGGTCGATGGCCTCTTTGCCGTCAGCGGCCTCTCCGATGACAGCGAAGGCATCTTCCCTGGTCACGGCTGCTTTGATGCCATCACGCATCAACTCGTGGTCTTCGACGATAAAAACCGTTGTTCTCTTTTGACTCATTATTTTGCGCGACTCCGGCGTGCCAGTTTAGCAGAGAAGATCGGGCTTGAAAATCGAGAGGGAGTCGTCAATGACAACTCCCCCTCTGGCCGGTCGCAGTGGTGGATCGGGATTTCCTCCTTTACATGCTGCCGCGCTTAAAGCAACAGGTATAAGTTCCGGCTGTTCCGGAAAGATCCCGGTCCGGTGACCCGTTTGCGGCCGGTTAGCTGCAGGTGGGTTCCATCTTCGAGATTCTCATGCTCATCTCGTTCTGCCTATCGGTATTTGAGCGGACAGGGTATCGGTCAGCCGGCTGATTGGGACCGTTACGCCGCGGTCACGATAATGTAACACTGGCATCGTAAATTTACGATTGCAAGCCCCCCATCGCCTTTCACACAGGATGCCAGAGTTGAAGCTCCTGGTGGACGAGGCTGCGTTTCTAGGAGTTTCAATCCATGTCTAATCAATTTGCCGGCTCCGATTCTGCTATCGCTGCTCCCGCGACTGGTCTCGATAGTGTTGGTACACAAGCGTCGACGCAGGGCGTGGAAGCGCTCAATAGAGCCGACTTCGGTCAGGTCAGGGATGCCATGACGGTCAATACGGCTAAGGACCATCTCACCAACCTCGAGATCGATCATGGCGATGCCAGCGGCAATGCTTTCGAATCGAGCACCGCGCAAGGCAATACCGACCGCAACACCGAGCAAGCTCGCGAAGGCGCCGGTACCGCTGTAACCAGAGACAGTGACGAAGGTGGAGAAGCGGGCACGGACGGTCAGTCCGGCGCCACCACCGAGAACGCAGCCCCCAAGGGCAAGGATGGCAAAGGCGATTCACAGGTCAATCAGGACGGTAAGTCCCAGGCCCAGGGCGATAGCGTCAACGGTGACAACGAGGGCCTCAGTAGTGATGGCAGCCAGGAGAACAGCGCTGAGGGAGGCGGCGAAGGCGGCACTGCGGCAGGCGGCGATCAAGGCAACACTCCGGAATTCAACGGTGAAGACGGACCTGCAACCGACAGCGGCGAAGCCACCCAGTCCGGTCCCGAAGCACAGTCCCAGGGCAATCTGGGAGAAGGAGCGGACGGCACCCAGGCTCAGGCTCCTGAAGCTATAAGCGAGGGCGACCAGGATCAGGCTCCGGGCATGAGCGAGGGCGACCAGGATCAAGCTCCGGGCATGAGCGATGGCGGCGCGTCGACGGTCAAGAAAGATGCAGAAGCCATAGGCGGTCAGGCCGGCGCCGACTCGATCAAGAGTGGCGGTGCTTCGGTGGATGCCGATCCCCAGTCCGGGGACATAAAAGAAGGAGCTCAGGCTCACGGTCAGACGGCTACCCAGGCAACCCCTGGCACCGTGCTGGAAGGAACCGGAGACATGTAAGCGAGTTCGACCACACAGCGGAAGGGTCAGGTTCTGCCTGACCCTTTTTGTCGGGTCAGTCTGGAAAGACGGCTCTGGCCTCGTAGATGAAGAGCGCCCGGAGCTTGTCCCAGAAGTCTCCTCCCAGGACGAAGAGGCTGATCACGAAGAGAACATCGGCAGAAAGACAGACATAGAGGCGAGCCGGGGATGAGTCGGGAAGCCAGGAGGGGCTGTAGGCGACGACATAGGATGGCACGAACGTGATGATCATGAGCAGAAGCCCCAGCCTGTAACGGAACCGCGAAACGCTGGCCGACGGGGCAATGCGCTTGAGCAGTCCCAGGGCCCGGCCCATGATCAGGTCGAAGGCTTCTTTTCCAAGTACTGCTACCGCTATGAAAGCCATGATCTCGGGACCGCCCACCGAGACAAGACCGACCAGGGATGCCTTCAACCAGGCAGGCAGGGACGAGGCGATTATCCAGACCGAGAATAAGGGCATGAGCAGGGAAAGAGCGATCAGTGCTATACCGCTGTAGAGCCTCCAGGGAGGGATCTTTCTGGGATTCTCACTGCTCATCCTGTTTTGTCTCCTCCGTGCACATACGCGAAAACGTGTACTCTCATAAGGTAATTTACAGCCTGAAGCCCGGATCCTACACTAAAGAGAGGAGATTTTGGACCGGTCATGGAACAGAGCAAGATAGCCGCCAGCTTCAAAGAGCTTGATGCCTGGACACAAAGTGCCAGGCAGGCTGCTGGTGGTCTTGCGGGTCAATCGATCGCCGGGCGCTATGAAATCGTGGAGAAAATCGGTCAGGGCGGCATGGCGGCCCTCTACAAGGTCGAGGATCTGATCCTTGGCGAGCCGTTTGTCATCAAGATCATCAGACCCGAGGTGGCGGTCAAAGAGATCAACCAGAAGCGCTTCCGCCAGGAAGCTCGTGCCGCCAGGGATCTCAATCATCCAAATATAGTGGCGGTCCACGCCTACGATATCTCTGCTGAAGGCTACCCCTATATGGTCATGGACTATGTAGACGGTTATGACCTGGGAAAAGTGCTCAAGCTCGAGTCCCTGTCCTCCAGAGCTTTTTTCGATATCTTCACCCAGGTGACAAGCGCGCTGGTTCACGCTCATTCCAGAGGGGTGATCCACCGTGATGTCAAATCCAGCAATATCCTGGTCTCTCTCTCCAGGGAGGGGAAGCTCTGGGCCAAGCTGGTCGACTTCGGGATCGCCAAGCTGATCTATCCCATGGGAGACCAGACCCAGGTGCTCACCAGTGCCGGTCAGACCGTCGGCAGTCCTGCTTATATGAGTCCGGAGCAGGCTCAGGGAAAGAAAATCGACGCTCGCTCGGATATCTATTCTCTGGGATGTGTCATGTTCGAGGCCATCTCCGGCCAGCTTCCTTTCAAGGGGAGCACGGCGGTGCAGCTTGCCATGCAGCATGTGAGCACACCGGCGCCGCCTCTGGCACGGATCAGCAGCCGCTGCCCTCATAATCTGGACCGGGTGATCCAGCACTGTCTGGAGAAGAACCCCGAGCATCGCTACCAGAATATGTTCGACCTGCGAACCGATTTGAAACTGGTGGCCGACGGCAAAGAGCCGCTCCTGGGGACCGGGGTCCAGGAGCAGAGCCAGACTGGAACCAGTCTCCTCGAGTTCATCAAGCGCGATACTTATAGCGGTCTGAACGGTGTTTTCGAGGGCCGCCTCTCCATTGACGTGCGTCTCAACAGCGTCCTGGAGCGCATTTACGAGTTGGCTTACCCGGGCGATTCGGTCTTGAGGCTCGAATCGAGCGATCCGCTCTTTACCGGAGTCGTGCTGATCAGGGACGGAAGACGGGTGATCGGCTCACGAATCATCGAGGATGGCCAGCAGGGCTACCAGGCTCTGAGACGTCTTCTTACCCTTGCTGCCGGGGAATTCAAATATTACATCATCGCCAGGGATGACATAACTGCCACAGAACCGAGCTTTATTCTGAATCTCAAGCATATCCTCTCTGTCTATCCGAACCTTCCGGAGTCGCCGGCCGATATACCCGACTCCAGCTCGATGGTTGCGGATATAGGAGCTTTTCGTGAGCTCATGCAGGCCATGGAGACGGATGCCTCCCTGGACGTTCTGCCTGAGACCGTCTCGGACTCGGTCTCGGAGCTCTATGTGGAGATGGAGGGCAAGCAGGAGACCTGGAAGCCGGTGGCGAAAGCGGCAAGCGCCAGCTCCACTCGTCTGTCGGCTTTCTCGGGCGATAGCGATCTCTGCGATCTGACCAGGCAAAAGGGCTCTTCCACAGCTGATCTGGCCGCCCATCAGGGGATCAGTCTTTTCTTCCACCTGCTTCTCAATGTGCTCAAGGACCGCACCCTGATCCTCTGCTTCGTGACGGCCCTGGCTCTGCTCTTTCTCTCGGTCAATGTACAGACCCTGCGGGCCGTGCTTTCCGAGGTGGCACCGCAAATGGTACCGTCGGGCAAGAGGCAGGAGCGCCGTTACCGGCGGACGACTCAAAACGGCTGGAACTTCTGGTTCAAGAAATGATGCCGGCTAGCGCGCCGGCGGCGGAATGAAGAGAGGCGGTTTGACTGTTTCTTTCTTCTTCTGTTTCGGAGGCGGCGGAATGAACACAGGACGTTCTGGTGCGGGCTTGCTCTTTTTGAGAGGTGGCGGTGTGAAAAGCGGTGGTGTCAGCTTCTTTTTGAGAGGTGGTGGCATGAAGAGCGGCGGTGTGAGCTTGCCTGTATCCGGAGGTAGCGGGGGCAGGAAGGTAGGAGGCGGCAGGAATTTGGTCGGCTTGTCTCCGGGGATCGGTGCCTGTTTCGCTTTGA